>CBDUUM010000106.1:0-5453 GCA_965370445.1 uncultured Methanosarcinales archaeon | reverse complement strand
CGAAGAACTGGAGCAACTTCTCAGGCGAGAGTTGTGTATGAGCTAAACAAATACCATACTTTTATCGAGATTTGTGGACGACGATTTCCACACCATAAGGCTATAATACTCACAATACATGTCACTGTAGCAGTAGACAATTAAAACGTTTATGCGTATTAAGGTGATATCCAATGAGCAAAGAATTGATTGATAAAAAGGAATTATTCGAAGTAGTGGATGGTAGGGGACTCACAGGCAATTTCCTGTCTACGATTCTTGCGAAAGCAGAAGTTGTGGCTGCTGGTAGTGGAATCTGCGTGGTCCAGAGTTTCGAGCCAATCCCGCTATATTCTACTATGGCAGATCTCGGCTTTGAGCATCTCACAGAGAAGATCTCTGATACCGAATACCGGACGTACTTTCACAGGACAGAAGAAAAGAAGACCGGCGACGTAGGGAATGTCCCGCTACACCCTGCAGCTCTCGCCAATTATGGTAAAACCGATAAAGCACTTGGCAAGATCATGTCACAGTTCTGGCAACTCACCTGGAAGAAAGAAGAGCCTGCCATAGACCAAAAGACCAAATACCTGCTCTCCCTTGCTAATGCAGTTGGTGCAGGTCGTCTTCGCCAGGCAACACGAGAACTTGTGAAGGCGTACTTTGAAGGCGTTACTGTTGCGGAACTGGACGAATTGTTCTCGCTCTTTGTCTGGAATCAGGGTGCAGGTAACTTTGCGTCAGAGATAGGACCTTCACCGCTCTTCGCCTCATATCAGCTGATAAAGAGGCTTGAGAACGAAGGAAAGTCAAGGGATGAGGTGTTGGCAAAACTCGTCGAGAAGTATGGTGAGAAAAATCCGGATGTGAGTGTTCTCGAACAGAAACAATAACAACACACAAGAGGTGCTGCGTTTGTTGCTCTGGCTGTTCTATTGAGAAGAAGGGGATAATTTTCCCCCTCTGATTTGAAGTGGATTCCTAAATCCTCTTAAAGAGCTTGTCCAGGTCTGACCTGCTAAAAGTAACTACGGTTGGCCTGCCGTGTGGGCACGTATGCGGATTTTTGGTCCTGTACAATTGTGCCACCAGGTTTTCCATCTGCTCCCTGGTCAGTGCGGCCCCGGCCTTGATAGCACCCCTGCATGCAGTGCTTTTGTACACCTGCCCGGATATGCCGGTCCCGTCCCTGACCCTGCCGCCGGATAATATATCGCTTATGATATCATGTACCACAGTAGTATCTTCAAGCCTGCCCAGGATATGAGGCACTGCAGTCACAGCAAAGGATTCGGGACCGAACTCTGAAACGATAAAACCTGCCTCCTCAAGATGTGGTATATAGTCCTTTATCAGCACCTTTTCCTTTGAATTCAGTTCAAGATTAACAGGCGTTATAAATTCCTGTACTCCCCTATTACCCGATTCCAGTACCTGTTCGTACAGGATGCGCTCATGAGCCGCATGCTGGTCGATCAATACCAGTTCATCCCCGCTCCGGGCGACAATATATACATTGTCCACCTGGCCCAGTATCTGCAACTCAAGGTGCGGCTCCGTTTTTGCTACCTCATGGGTCTGCGCCAGGTACCTGTCAGTACGGGTAAGCCTGCGCTGGGTATCTGCAACCGGCACCTTGAACTCGGTCTGTATCTCACGGATATTCTGTACTTCGGTTGAAGGGGCAGGATATAGTTTCGTCTGGGTTACTGCCTCCTTTGCTTCAGGCACCAGTTCAGTCTCGGATAGTATCGAACCCACAGCCTCTGACACAACATTCATCAGGGCAAGTTCATGGCCGAACCTCACATGCTGCTTTGTAGGATGCACATTTACATCCACTTCTGATGTATCCAGTGCGATATTGAGCACAGCCACCGGATACCTGCCCTTTGGCAGCATGGTATAATATCCCAGGCGGATGGCATCGCTTATTGTCTTTGACCTGACCACCCGACCATTTATGAAAAACACCTGGTGATCCTTATCACTCCTTGTAAAGCCTGGTTTTGAGATATATCCCGATATCTGCACAAGGTCATTTGTGAAATTTATTGGTATAAGTTCCCTGGCAATATCAGGCCCGTAAATGTGCACAATAGTATCAAACAGGTTGCCCGATGCTGGGGAGCGGAATAGTTCCCTGCCGTTGTGTGAGAGATAAAATGATACATCGCTGTGTCCCAGTGCGTTTTTTGTGGCCACATCAACAATATGTGCCAGTTCGCTTTGTCCCTTTTTCAAAAATTTCCTGCGTGCAGGCGTGTTAAAGAACAGGTCTTCCACCACAATGGACGTACCATCGGCTGCTCCTGTATCACCTATGCTCACCACCTCACCGCCGTGCACCACCACACGGGTGCCGGCAACTTCACCCCGCTTCTTTGTGGTAATCTCCACCTTTGACACAGCAGTAATGGATGACAGGGCCTCGCCCCTGAACCCCAGGGTCAGCACCTTCTCAATATCATGGATGTCCCCTATCTTGCTGGTGGCGTGTTTTAAAAAAGCGATGGACACATCCTCCCGGCTCATTCCATGACCGTTATCAGTGACCTTTATGGACTTGATGCCACCGCCCATAACCTCTATCCTGATGTCTGTGGCACCGGCATCTATCGAGTTCTCGACCAGTTCCTTGACAACAGAGGCCGGGCGCTCGATCACCTCACCTGCCGCTATCTTATTGATAGTAGCTTCATCAAGGACATGTATCTTATTGATGGTAGTCTCATCAAGAACCTGTATCTTATTCACTACCATTACCTCCACCTGCCTGTTTTTTCAGTTCATGCAATTTGTTGAGTGCTTCCAGTGGCGTCATCCCATCAATATTTAATTCTTTTATGGTCTCGACAACCGGGTTGGGCTGCAGGGCTTCGCTGGTGCCAGGGTCAAACAGCATTAACTGGGTGTATGTTGCACTGCTCTTTCCTTTATGTCCCAGGCTTTCACTTTCTACTTCACTTAGTACTTCTTTGGCTCTCTGTGTCACCTTCAGAGGCACTCCGGCCAGTCGTGCCACGTGTATCCCATAACTTTTGTCAGTGGCCCCGGGCACGATCTTGCGTAAAAAGACCAGGTCATGTCCCTCTTCCTTTACAGCAATGTGATAATTCCTGACCCGCTTTAAGCTTCCTTCCAGACTGGTCAGCTGGTGGTAGTGTGTGGCGAACAAGGAGCGCACCCCTACACGGCCCCTGTTATGGATAAATTCAACTACAGAGCGGGCGATGCTGTACCCGTCAAAGGTGCTGGTACCCCTGCCGATCTCATCCAGCAGTATCAGGCTCTTCGGGGTTGCATTGTTCAGGATGTTTGCCAGTTCCACCATTTCTATCATAAAGGTACTCTGCCCGCTTGCCAGGTCATCGAATGCCCCTACCCTGGTAAACACCCTGTCCACGATACCGACGGACGCATATGATGCAGGCACAAAGCATCCTACCTGTGCCATGATAACAATGAGGGCAGTCTGCCGCATGTAGGTGGATTTTCCTGCCATGTTCGGACCTGTGATGAGCAGGAACTGGTCGCTGCTGCAATCCATATGGGTATCGTTGGGAACAAACCCGCCCTGTACGGAATTCTCTACAACCGGGTGGCGTCCGTCCCGTACCAGGATTTCGCAGCCGTTATTTATCTCTGGCCTGACATAGTTGTTGTTCACTGCCGCTTCGGCCAGGGTGATGATAACATCCAGTTCGGCTATGAACCCGGCTGTCTCCTGTAGTCCGGCGGCCTGCTGTGCTACCTGCTTTGTGATCTGGGTAAACAGTTCGTATTCAAGGGCCACTCGTTTGTCGTTGGCTGAAAGTATCATTGACTCCTTTTCTTTCAGTTCAGGTGTGTAGAACCGCTCGGCATTGGTCATGGTCTGCTTCCTGATATATTCATCCGGGACCTGGGACTGATTGGCCTTTGTTACTTCGATGAAGTATCCAAACACCTTATTGTATCCTACCTTAAGCGACCTGATGCCGGTACGCTCCCTTTCCTGCTGCTGCAGTTTGGCCACCCAGTCCTTGCCGTGTGCGGTCATGTCATTCAGCTCGTCCAGTTCGGGCTTGTATCCTGCCTTTATCATACCGCCCTCACGCACACTGACCGGCGGCTCGTCCACTATTGAGCACTCCAATAGGTCGGTAAGGTCAGCGAAATCGTTGAGTGAGTTGTTTATGGATGAAAGGATATCTGAGCTGATACCTGCCCCATTAAGTGCTGATTTTATCAGTGGCAGGGCGCCCAGTGAAGTGCGCAGTGCCACCAGGTCCCTGGCATTGGCATTGCCGTAGACGATTCGACCGGTGAGCCTCTCAATGTCGCGTATGCCTTTCAGGAGTGCACGCAGGTCATAGCGCAGCAGTGTGTTTCCAGACATTTCTCCCACACCATCCAGCCGCCGGTTAATGTCACTCACAGATACCAGGGGTTGGACAAGCCATTTTTGCAGCCGCCTGGAGCCCATGGGTGTACTGGTGTGGTCCAGTACTTTTAGCAGCGTGGAGTTTATACCTCCGTCGCGCACGTTCTTGACCAGTTCCAGGTTACGCAGTGTAACAGCGTCCAGCATCATGAACTGGTTTTCAAAGTACGTCCTTGGGGTCTGGATATGGTCCAGTTCCCTCATCTGGGTATCCCTGGCATAGGCCAGTGCGGCACCTGCGGCTGTAGCGGCAGCGGGCAGGTCCTGGAGTCCCATTCCCTCCAGTGTGGCAGCGTGAAAATGGTCCAGCAGGCGGCGCCTGGCTGTACCTGGTTCAAAGGCCTCTTCCTCATATTGATGGATGATGAGCTTCAGGTTATCTTCCAGCCTGGCTGTAAGCTCGCTTTTGCTGTACAGTTCAGGCGGCATGATGCATTCGGCAGGCCGCATCCTGACCGCTTCACTCACAACGGCGTCATAGGGTGCTTTATCTTCCACCTGTGTGGTCATGAACTCGCCTGTGGAGATGTCTAAAAATGATATGCCTAAATGGGCATCATGGCGGGCCACAGCCATCAGGTAGTTGCTGCCCGAATCTGAGAACATGGATGAGTCCATGGCCGTGCCAGGGGTGACCACCCTGACCACGCCCCGCTTGACCACACCTTTGGCTTGTTTCGGGTCTTCAAGCTGCTCGCAGATGGCAACCTTGTAGCCTTTCTTTATCAGCCGGGGCAGGTATGAGTCGATGGCGTGGTAGGGTATGCCTGCCAGGGGCATCTTTTCGCCATCCTTATCCTTGCCCCTGGTGGTGAGGGTGATGTCCAGTTCCTGGGCCATGGTGGCTGCATCCTCGCCGAATGATTCATAGAAGTCGCCCATCCGAAACATTATGAGGGCATCGGGATGCTGCTGCTTGGCGTCGTAGTACTGGCGCATGGCAGGGGTGAGTTTTTGCATGGGGTGGACTCCGGTTGGGATGGTGGTTGTATGAGGGGTATGTATTGGTGCGGGAGGTATTTTTGTTTTGGGGTTTTGCGATGGA
>CBDUUM010000105.1:0-5465 GCA_965370445.1 uncultured Methanosarcinales archaeon | reverse complement strand
CACCTCATAATCGGAGGGGTGGATACCGTTGATCTGGTTGAAGAATTCGGAACACCACTGTACGTAACGAACGAGCAGCGCATCAGGGACAATTACCGACGGTACCATCAGGCATTTCCCGAAGCAGACCTCTATTATGCCGCCAAGGCCAATAATAATTTCACGATCATGCGCATCCTGGCGCAGGAAGGCGCGGGTGCCGATGTATTCAGTGACGGCGAACTTTATCTTGCCCTGCTTGCAGGAATACCAAGGGAAAAGATACTTTTTAACGGCAACTCCAAGACCGACAGGGAACTGGAAATGGCTGTTGAGACCGGGGTAAGGGTATCAGTAGACTCACTGGATGAGCTGCATACACTAAGCCGGATAGCCTCTTCACAGAAAAAGACCATGGATATAGCCTTCAGGGTCAATCCTGATGTATCGCCTGTGACCCATCCCAAAATAAGTACAGGACTTAAGACCTCCAAGTTCGGGATACCACACAAGGAAGTTGTGGAAGCCTACAAGGAAGCAGTAGAACTTGAAGGGATAAACCCCATTGGAATGCACTGCCATATCGGCAGCCAGATACTCGACACATCCCCGTTCAGCGAAACCATCAACCGTATGATGGATCTGGTTGAACAGGTGACACGGCTTGGTGTGGAACTGGAATTCCTGGATATCGGTTCGGGCCTGGGTATCCCTTACAAGAAAGGTGAGGTCGCACCGACACCACAGGACCTGTCAGATATTATACTCCCCATATTCCGGAAGCGGTCCCAGGCTATTGGTGTGGATATAAAGCTTGTGATCGAGCCGGGCAGGTATTTGCTGGGAGATACTACCATCCTGCTTACCTCAGTGAATACCATGAAGAAGGCGGCAAAGAAGTTCGTGGGCGTGGATGCCGGATTCAACCTATTGATAAGACCGGCAATGTACGATAGCTATCACCATGTAGTAGTGGCCAATAAGGTGGCTGACCCGGTCTCCAGTATATATACAGTGGTCGGGCCAATATGTGAGACAGGTGACATACTGGCACACGACAGGGAACTGCCTGCAGTGGAGAAAGATGATATTATTGCCATACTTGATGCCGGTGCCTATGGTTTTAGTATGAGCAGCCAGTATAACGGGCGGCCCAGGTGTGCGGAAATACTGGTCAACGAAGGTAAGGTGGATGTTATCAGGAAGGCCGAGAACTTTGATGACCTGATGGTAAAACAGCTTGTACCGGCACGGTTCTTATAAGTTTTCGGTTAACGAATATTTCAAGTATCTACCAGGGTTAACCGAATAATACGACAGATTTAAATGGATTTAAAATGAAAATGAGTACGCGGATTTTGGTTCGATATCTAATGAAATTAACAGTTCCGGAGCGATGGTTTTGACAGTTAAAGTAAACAGGTTTAAATGTGGATATTGTGGTGCATGTGTGAGTGTCTGTCCTACCGGTGCTCTTGAACTGATCGAAACATGGATAGAAGTGGATAAAACATGCACTGACTGTGGGATATGTGCAAAAATATGTCCTGTTGGGGCGCTGGAGGTCCAAAAATGAAGGACCGTTATGATATTATCGTAGTGGGTGCCGGACCTGCGGGTTCAATGACTGCAAAAACTGCAGCTAACGAGGGGCTGGATGTCCTGCTTATCGAGAAACGGCAGCAGATAGGCGACCCGGTGCGGTGTGCCGAGGGTGTAAATAAGGAATATCTTAAGGAATATATCCAGCCGGACCCTGCCTGGATATCTGCCGAGGTCAAGGGTTCAAAGATATACGCACCGGACGGTGCCATGGTTGAGATGGGTGAAGAGCTCGCTGGCGCTGAAGTTGGATATGTACTGGAGCGGAAGGTGTTTGACCGTGCGATGGCCAGGGATGCTGCACTGGCCGGGGCTGAGGTGATGGTCAAAACAAGGGCAACCGGATTGTTGATGGAAGATGGTTTTGTTAAAGGCATTAAAGCAGAACATATGGGTGAAAAATATAACATCCGGGCAGATATTGTAGTGGGTGCCGATGGCGTTGAGTCAAAGGTAGGACGCTGGGGCGGTATTGATACTACCCTGAAGCCAAAGGATATATGCACCTGTGCCCAGTATCTCATGACCAATATTGATAATGATAATGATTTTTGTGAGTTCTACCTGGGACACAAGATCGCTCCAAGGGGGTATATCTGGGTATTCCCAAAAGGTAATAATACGGCGAATGTCGGGATAGGTATTACAGGTGATATATCGGGCGAGGTCAGGGCAAAGGAACTTCTGGATGATTTTATACAGAAGCGTTACCCTGACGGCAAGGTAATAGAATTTATAGTTGGGGGGGTGCCTGTATGCGGTACAATTGAAAGGACTGTTACCAACGGGCTTATGCTTGTGGGGGATGCTGCACGGCAGTCAGACCCGGTAACCGGAGGCGGGATATTTAATTCAATATGGGCCGGGGATATCGCGGGCAAGGTGGCAGCCAATGCCATTAAGCATTCGGATGTATCTGCTGGGTTCCTGCAGGAGTATGAGACGAAGTGGCGTGCTGGACTGGGGCGTGACCTGGATATGAGTTTGGTTGTCAAGAAGCGGTTTACCAGACTGACAGATGATGAGCTGAATACGCTGGGCCATTCCCTTGAGGGAATTGATCTGGGCAGCGTTACACTTATCGGGCTGCTTTGGGCTCTGTTCAAGGCTAATAAGAAACTATTATGGGACTTGAGGGGTATATTTAAGGGTATTAAGGAAATCGAAATGGAAGCGAGTGTGGAGGTAAATTTATGAACGATGTAGATTTTGGACCCAAATCCGGTGCTTTGTTGTTTAATAGCCTGAAGGATAAGAATAGTATTATACTGGCAGCCAATCCCAGAATTGCCCTGGTTAGCAAGGGTATATTCCAGGCTGCAAGAGATATGGATGCGGCGTTGATCGTTGAGCTTGCCAGGTCTGAATGTGACCTGGAAGGTGGATACACGGGACTGACCCCGGCCGAGTTCTCACGCAGGACCAACGAAACTGCCAGAGAGGTTGGATTTGACATATGGGCACTGCATGCTGACCATATCGGAATCAAGAAGGGCACTCCAGAGGATATTGAGGGAACCAAGGAACTGGTGAGCGGCCAGATTGATGCGGGTTTCACCTCTTTTGCTATTGATGCATCCCACCTGTTCAATTTCCAGGGCGGCGATCTGAGGGAGTAGCTGGTCGATAATATTGATCTACACACTAAAATAATTAATCCCAAGGCCTGCTAACGATAGAAACATTTAACAAATAAAACAAATGATAATTAAGAAGAATAGGGGTATAAATATGGATTCCATTCAAACATTAATGAGTTCTAATAAACACATAGATGAAATAGAAGTAAAAATAGATGTTGAAAAAAATGTAGCTGTGCGACCAAATTTGGAGAGGATGCGTTTTTTAGAAGCAGGGGTTGAAGCAAATATTTACCAAATGTTTTATGCTCATGGTCCCGGGAACGGGACAGCACTTTTCATGCCCTTCGATCAGAAAAGCTCCGAGCATGGACCTGGTCATGAATTTTTGTGGGAAAGAGACAATGCAACCGCTGAAGAGATTAATCTGAAAGGAAAAGGTTCCGCAGACATTCGAGCTATAGCAGAATTAGTGAATAAAGGCAATTTTTCCGGATATGTACTACATCCAGGAAATGTTAGACAATCTAAGCACTTATTCAGACCAGATATTCCTTTAATCTATAAAATTGACGGTCATATGTCACAACCGCAAAGCGCAGGAATAATGTCAACAGTTGGCACTATTGAGGATGCTTTAATGTACGGAGCATCTGCTATTGGCCTCACTATTTACCCGGGCGGACCCCATGTTAAAGCCGATTTTGAGAAGGCAGCACAGATTATCAGACAGGCTCATAAAGTGGGATTAATAGCTGTAGTATGGGCATATGCACGGGGTTTGGGCCTCAATGAAAAAAATACATTAAAGGACAATGATGGCGAGTTTGAGGGATTAACACAAGCAGATAGTTTATTTTGGACCCATTATGCTGTTTCGATTGCTTCCGGATTATTAGGGGCAGATATAATCAAAACAAAGTTTCCCAAAAAGGTAAAACCTGACAATCGAAGGGCCTATGATGCTTATATTGAAAAGCTTGCAAAAAGTAATTCAAGTATGATTGCTTATAAATATCTGGAACCAAAAGATCCTGAAACCACTTTAACTGTAACACAGGAATCATTTAGGGCAAGCCTTGTTGTGCAGTCTGCTCCTCATTCCTTAGTCATTTTTTCCGGCGGTCCAAAACTGCCAGGCAATCCAACAGAGGCCATGGAAAAGCAAACGGAAATAGTAATGAAAGCAGGTGCTGAAGGTGGAATTTACGGCAGGAATGTGTGGGGACTTCCAGTGGAAGAAGGGCTTAAGGCAGCTGAAATCATAGCTGGTGTTATCAGTAGGCCGGAATTCCACAGAAAGCTGACAGAGCCAAGGTTTGTTGGATATGAATAATTTATTTGGATTATTCGGCACCTTAACCCTGAACAACGCTTCGCTTTGTCCAAGGCATTTAGATGGATGCTCAATTATATTACAAACACAAATTAATCAATCTTTTGTATCCATTTCAAATATAAGGGTAACTGGCACTATTTTGAAATTGAAAGCCTGCTTAGCCACTTGATTTAGACAATCCGAATATGCATTTTACCCTGCTTTTTGAAGTGGATACATTTAAAGCTCTATTTAGCCTTCTTTTTTTCGAAATTTTGAATTGCCGGACAGTCTGAAATGTACCGGGCCTGCATAAAACGATTTTTCCGTGTTTACCTCCGGTTATCCTCATATGTATTATGTGCTGAGGCTAACCTTGTCGAGCAGGTGTCTATCGATATCCCACGGACTATGGCTGTGGCAAAGGCTTTGAGGGACCATAACCTGGATGTGAGGATTGCCCAGCATGGTATCACAGGTACGCCTCGCGACCTGATTCACAATTATTTCCTGCACGGGGATGTTGTCAAGGGTAATGTGGCTACGTTCTACCAGAATATGGTGTGGGACCTGTTTAAGGTGTATGAGCCTGAACTGTACAGTGATGTCTGGAACTGGACGCTTGATACCTACAGGGAGCAGGCTAAGGGTAAAGCTGACAATGAGGTATTCGGCAAGTTCAGCAAGTTTGCTATTAAGCAGTTCTTTGACAGGATATATGGTGTGGGTGATGAGACGAAGCAGGCCATTACTGCCCTGGCGTATGCCGAGACATTGGTGTTCTTAAAGGCGTTCAATGCCGGGGGCACGGCGCAGATTGTCAGGGATTCGATGAAATAGGGTTGAGTAAAGGATTTAGGGAATTAAAAGATAAGACTCTTTATAGTCTGTTCCTTGATTATGCAACAAAATCCTCCCTTCGGTCAGATTAACTTTTGCAATAATATCCAAAAAGATGGGGATTAATTCCCCCCACCATCATCAAA
>CBDUUM010000104.1:0-5480 GCA_965370445.1 uncultured Methanosarcinales archaeon | reverse complement strand
AACCGCAGAGAGCGCAGAGGCACGCAGAGAAAAACAACACATCTCTGCGCCTCTCGGCGTCCTCTGCGGTGAATCTTTTTTGCACGATCCATTTATCCAGAATAAATTAAAAAGTCACCTTTTTTAAGTCCGATATAATAAATACCATAAAAACTATTTTAAGGGCAGGATCAGGAAATAACGATGCTACTTGATATACTGCTCTTTATCATTGCTTTCCCTATAATTGTATATTCCAGTGATTTCTTTACAGAGAATGCTGTTAAACTGGCCAGGTCTTTCGGGGTTTCACAATTTCTTATAGGTATAACCATAGTAGGGATAGGGACATCCCTGCCAGAGATTCTTGTGACCGACTATGCGTCTTTTTCAGGCGTATCAGGCATTGTGATTGGGAATGTTGTAGGTTCTAATATCACAAATATTGCGCTTGTACTTGGTTTATCTTTTTTTATCAGGAATACTGTCATCTCTGATGACCATATGTTCAAGGAAAGTATCATTCATTTACTTGTGATCGGTTTTGGAATACTACTCATTCTAACAAATAACAGCATAACTAGGCTTGAAGGTGTGATACTGACAGGGGTATATATCTTATACATATTATATTCAATAAAATCCCATAAAAGACCAAAGGAATCGAAGAACAACGATGATTTCAATATCAAAATAATATTTTACGCGCTGTCCGGACTGGTCGGTGTGCTCATTGGCAGCAAATTGCTGGTTGATTCGGCTGTCGTCCTGGCTGAGAATCTTGGGATCTCAAGTGCGGTAATCGGTCTTACCATAATTGCACTGGGGACGTCCCTGCCCGAACTGGCAGTATCCATTTCTGCAGCCCGTCGTGGATTTACCATGTTGATACTTGGAAATGTTATTGGATCCAATATCACCAATATTGTGCTGGCAATGGGGACCGCTTCAATGATAAGAGAGGTGGTGGTTGAAGATGCCTTCCTGTTCAGGTTCAACCTTGCATATATGCTGTTGTTATCGTTAATTCTAATTCTGGTTGTCAGGAAAAAAGAGATATCTCGTTTGTGGGGTGCCCTGTATCTATTGATGTATGTATTTTTCATAGGTTCAAGTTATACAATCTGATGACCCCATGGTTTTCGGAATTGATGACCCGGTAGTTCAGGAATTACATAATGGGTTGGCCGGTTATTATCCGGAATAATATATAGATAACAAGTACTATAACTCCCCCCAGTCCTGCCATTCTTATTAAGTGAAGCAGGATATTTTGTTTTAATACCTTACCTGAATATATTCCCAGCAAGGCCAGGGTAGTAATACTTAATCCGATGGATACCTCCAGGCGGCGGGTTTCAAGAAAAATAAAAGGCAATATGGGTATAAGTGAACCGATAAAACTCGCACCACCAATTGCAAGGGAACTGACCAGGACATTTTTTTCGGTCAGCTTCTTTATCTTTGTATTATCAAGGCTTCTGAGTAGGGGTTTTTCGAGTCTGGAAAGTTTTTCATATTCTTTTGCACTCTTCGTCATATAAGAACCTGCACAGCTTGCCAAAGCAAGCGCTACTGCTCCTCCAAATGCAGCATTGATAATAAATGATGTATCACCAAGAACCGATGTGCCGATTATAACACCCAGGACAGTCAGGATTCCCACAAAGCTTCCCAGGATAATATGTCTTTCATTTTCAATTTTGATATCCATGTTCTACAATATTAGTAATAATATTCTGATAATATTCCGGTAATAAATATTTATGCATAATATTTAAAGTATGGTAATCACATTACCGTGATACGATTATGGATAGACTGAAATACCCGATATATAAGAACTTCCTTTTCAAAGTATTCGCTTATGTTGACCATGGTTCTGTAAGAGTGGAAACTTCAGGTCCTATGCACTTTCTGGTCGATCGCTTCACCGGCCCCCTGGTAAGCCTCTTTGAAGGGGAAGTTCCTGTAAAGGTCACTGATGATGCACTGTTTTTTTCTACCTGGATACCTCCTATTCCCTCCCAGGCATTTGACAGGCTGGTGCACAGTCAAATAAAGAATATGATGGCCCAGACCTTGTGGAAACTTGGCATACCTGCGTCCACCAACCCGGAACAGGTGACCATTTCCATCACAGAAGAGTGTCCTAACAGGTGCATCCACTGTGCCCTGCCAGATACTAAGAACAAGACAAGTCTATCTATTCCTGCCATCAAGGATATTATTGACCAGTCTGTGGACATGGGGGCCACCGAGATAATTTTTGACGGCGGCGAGCCCATGGTATATGAAGGACTTGAAGAACTGGTCTCCTATGTACCGGATGGTGCCATTGCAACTGTATTCACATCCGGTTCAGGTCTCACAAAAGAAAAAGCCCTGGCACTGGCAGAAGCCGGCATGTATAGTGTAAATGTCAGTTTTGACAGCCCCAAGGAGGCCGAACATGACAGGATCCGGGGCAGGGAGGGTGTATTTAATGAAGCTATAAATGCTATAAGGTACTGCCTGGATGCGGGAATGCTGGTAGACATTTATGTGGTGGTGGCACCCCATAACATCCATGACCTGGATATGTTCTACGATCTGGCCGAATCAATGGGGGTGCATGAGCTATCTTTCTACGAGATAGTACCGACCGGAAGGTGGATAGACCATAAAAAGGATATACTCTCTCCTGAGCACCATAAACTGCTGGACGAGTTCGTTGAACGAAGAAGCGGCGGGGCAGTGAAGGTGTTCTGTATACCCCATGTCATGAGTACTACCGGCTGTTTTGCAGGCCGGCGCTGGCTGCATGTGACACCGCAGGGTAATGTCCTGCCCTGTGCCTGTATCCCGATACCATACGGGAATGTCCATGATGAGCCATTAAAAGATATCTGGCGGCGTATCCAGAAAACCGGAATTTACCGCGCTCCTGACTGCCTTATGAGGAATGAAAAATTCAGGGCAGAGTATATTGAAGGACGGAATTGAACGGCAGAGCAATCTTTATGAGCACAGCCGCTGTTGGTGAGGCAAATGATATTTGAGAAGATACATACCATCCCCACTTCGGAAGAACTTCTGGACAAGGCCTTTCGCAAAGCCAGCCGTGCCCGGAAAGGGAAGACTGTCAGGAGTGAATTTTCCCGCCGCCGGGCTGAGGAGTCCATGCTGTTGACCGCAGCCAACATACTATCGGATAATCTGGCTAATGTGGTGCGGCAGTTCCCAAGTTTTGATAATATCCCTGAATTCTACAGGGAATTAGCAGACATACTGGTGGGTGTGGATGCATTGAGGACCAATATTGCATCAGTGCAGTGGGCTGGTGAGAAGATACATGAAGTGGCTCGGCTGCATGTGGGAAAAATGCGGCACAGTAATGACCCTGTGGCTGTTCGTAAGGCTGCGTACGGCAGGATATCTTCCATCGTGAATGATGTGGATAAAAGCCTCAGGTTACTGAATGATGCCAGGAATAAATTACGCAAACTCCCGGCCGTGGAAATGGAGCCCACTATTGTGATCGCTGGCTATCCTAATGTGGGGAAATCCAGTTTTGTTGCCCTGGTGTCAAGTGCAAGTCCGGAGGTTGCATCTTATCCTTTTACTACCAAGGGGCTGGCTGTGGGGCATTTCAAAGTGGGAAGTACCAGATGCCAGATAGTGGATACACCGGGTCTGCTGGACAGGCCGCTGGGACAACGCAATGAGATAGAAATGCAGGCCATCTCGGCACTGAGGCACCTTGGCGATGTGCTGTTGTTTATTATTGACCCCTCCGGTACGTGCGGGTATGAGCCGGATAAGCAGATGAGGCTTCTGGATGAAGTGCGGGAGCATATTGAGATGCCCTTGCTGGTAGCAGCCAACAAGGCTGACTTGCTGGTAGAGGCAAATAAAGTTGAGCCACTGGTATCGGCCAATAAAGTTGAACCGCCGGTGGCAGCCAGTAAAGTTGGCATGCCAGATAAGATACCAGGGGACGGGTTCGATGCGGTCATGTCAACCCTAACAGGTGAGGGTGTGGACGATGTGATGGGGCGGCTGGTTTCGATGATGGATATGGGGAAGTATGACGACACAATTAATAAATAGTTTAAACTATAATAGTTTAAACTATGTTTTATAACCGAGATGAAGAGCTATCCTTCCTGAATGAAAGATATGCAAATCTATCGGCAGGGGAACTAATAGTCATCTACGGCCGGCGCAGGGTTGGCAAGACAGAACTTGTGCGAAAGTTTATCAGCACAATAGAAAAATCACTTTACCTGTATATTGATTATGCTTCACCTCTTGAAGTGCTTGATATCATTTCAAATGATATTTCCAGGCAGAGTGGGGATTTCGTGCGATTCCGTGACTGGGATACATTCTATTCATACCTTTCAAGCAGGGGTGGGGTCGTTGTTATTGATGAGTTCCAGAGGCTGTTTGAGATTGACAAAAAGGCGGTCACACGCCTGCAGCGGATATGGGATATTGAACTTAAGGATAAACGTTTGATGCTTATCCTGGTAGGCTCATCAATAGGAATGATGCGCAATGCCGCACTCTCTGGCACAGCTCCCCTGTATGGGAGGGTTACTTCTACCATGAAGCTCCAGCCTTTGGACTATAGATCGTTCAGGTATTTTTTCCCGGAGATGGATGAGGTTAAGAAAGCGCAACTATATGCCATCTTCGGAGGTACCCCCCATTACCTTGAATTTGTAAAAAAATATGAAACTGAAGATATTCGAACAATAATTCACGAAACTGTACTTAAAAAAGGGGCACCCCTGCAAAACGAACCATTAAACCTGCTCCAGATGGAATTAAAAGAAATTGCCAGGTATAATTCGATATTATCTGCAATATCATCGGGAAAACATACTTTTAAGGAGATATCTGATTATTCGGGCATTGAAACCAGTAAGATCTCTTATTATATTGATAACCTGTCCAAATTACTCGACCTTACTGTCGCAGCAGACCCGGTAGGCGGCAAAAAGAAATCTGGCAGGTATGCAATTAAAGACAATTTCTTCAGGTTCTGGTACCGCTTTATATTCAAGAATCATGCTGCACTTGAGGTCAGTACAACCGATGTGGTAATGAATATGATAATGGAGCATTTGAATAACTATCTGGCCTTTGCATTTGAAGGCATTGTCAGGGAATTATTAGTTCATTATAATGGAAGAATAATCAAAGGACACTCGATCAAATTCAGTACCATTGGAGCATGGTGGAACCGGACAGGTGATGAAATTGATATTTGTGCATCAGGTGATGGGAAAATGTATCTTGGCGAGGTCAAATGGACCAATCGCCAGGTGGGCTGTAATGTTGCCAGACAACTTGTCAAAAAGAGCGAAATGGTGCGCGGAAGCGGTGAGAAGATATTCATGCTCGTGTCCAGAACCGGGTTTACAGATAAGTGTATCAGGTATATGGACGAAAACGACTGGATATATCTGGATATGAAGGATATTACGGAGTTGTTCCAGCAATCATGAATT
>CBDUUM010000103.1:0-5522 GCA_965370445.1 uncultured Methanosarcinales archaeon | reverse complement strand
TCCCTCCTAATGACAGGCGCAATAGCATTATTATCCTCAGGCCTGGACTCCACTGTGGCGTTCAAGCAGGCCCTGGACACCTTTGGCAGCGTGATCTGCCTCACATTCGACTACGGGCAGCGGGCGGCCACAATCGAGATCGAGAACGCTGCAGCCATCTGTAGCGAATATGGCTGTGAACACCATGTAATCCCCCTGCCCTGGTACAGGGACTTTGGCGGCGCACTCACAGGAGACGATGAACTGCCAGAGCCCTCTGCCAGTGACCTGGACGACAGGGAAAGGTCAGAAAAGAGCGCCCGCAGCGTCTGGGTTCCGGCACGAAATATGGTCTTTTTGTCAATTGCCGCTGCCTTTGCCGAAGAGCACGCACTAAAACATATCGTGGTGGGATTCGATGCCGAAGAAGGAGCCACATTCCCTGACAATACACCTGAGTTCATTGAACTATTTGACAGGGCTATGGAATACGGCACCATGAACCATCCTACCATATTCGCACCCCTTGCGGGCCTTGATAAGGAAGGAATAGTAAGGCTGGGGCTTAAGATACAGGCACCTCTGGAATATTCATGGTCATGCTACACTGCCGGGCCCCTACCCTGCGGCGTATGCGAGTCGTGCATGAGACGAAAACGTGCTTTTTCTAGTGTAGGTATTACTGACCCTCTTCTGGCAAGATTGGGAAAATGTTAATGCTGACACCAGCGGTTATAGAATCGAAATGAGTCTGGACGAAGAAATCACAGCTATAGAGGATGAGATACGCAAGACCCCCTACAACAAGGCTACCTCACACCACATTGGTAAACTGAAAGCAAAAATGTCCCGCCTGAAGGAAGAGGTGCAAAAGCGTGCCTCATCCAAAGGAGGGGGTGAGGGGTATTCGGTCCGTAAATCTGGAGATGCGACCGTAGTACTGGTGGGCTACCCGTCAGTGGGCAAATCAACACTACTGAACAGGTTGACTGGTGCCCAATCCAAGATAGCGGCATACGAATTCACCACACTGGACGTGATACCTGGCACAATGTTCCATAACGATGCTACCATCCAGATACTTGATGTACCCGGGCTGGTCCGGGGTGCGGCATCGGGTCGTGGCAGGGGAAAAGAAGTCATATCAGTGGTCCGCAACGCCGACCTGATAGTGTTTTTAATAGACGTATTCCAGACCGGGCATTTGGAAATACTTAAAAATGAACTATATGATGCCGGTATAAGGGTCAATACAAAGAGACCTGACGTGAAGGTAATAAGGAAGTTCAGGGGCGGTGTCAGTATCAATGCCACTGTTGAAACTGAACTTGACAGGGATATCATCCTGTCCATACTAAAGGAATACAAGATGCACAATGCCGATGTGCTCATCCGTGACCAGGTTGGCATTGACGAGTTCATTGATGCACTGTTGGGCAACCGCAGGTATATCAGGGCTGTGACAGTTATCAATAAGGTAGACCTGGCCGATGATGAGTATATATCTGATGTCAGGGCCAGTTTCCCTGATGCATTACTTATTTCTGCAGACCAGGATGAGAATCTGGATACATTGAAGGATGCTATCTTTGACCAGTTAAAATTCATCCGCATCTTTATGAAACCCCAGGGTCAGCCCCCTGACCTGGATGAGCCCATGATCGTCCGGGATGGTGTGAATGTGGGTGATATTTGTGATAATATCCACCGCGATTTTAAAAAGAGGTTCAGGTATGCCCAGGTCTGGGGCAGATCTGCCAAACATGCGGGACAGCGGGCCGGCCTGGAACATTTATTAATGGACGGGGATATATTGACAATTGTAATGCAGAAGTGAAAAAATGAAGGAAATGACACCGGCCCGGAAGATAAATATATTCCTGAATATTGGTATCTATGCTTCACTGCTGGGTTCGTTTGTCTCCCTGTACACAGACAGGCTGTTTATGATGTGGGTGTTCCTGACTCTTGGATTATTATTCCTGGTAGTAAGGAATTTGTCCTTCATACTGGAGAGAATGGAAAAAATTGACTTTGGCAGATGAATTGAATTTGGTAGATGAGTTGAATTTTTATCGGGCGCCGGGTCGCTTTTCAGATAGGGCTGGCAGTTACTCGTCTATTTTATGAAAGGAACTCCTCTATTCTTTCAAGCGCAGTTTTCAGTTCATCCAGGCCGGAAGCATATGAACACCGCAGGAACCCGTCGCCGCACTGCCCAAACACTTCCCCTGGGACCACTGCCACCTTCTGCTGGTGCAGAAGTTCCTCTGCGAATTGTGACGAGGTCATTCCAGTGGATTCAACTGAAGGGAAGGCATAGAATGCCCCCCTGGGCTCAAAACAGTCAAGTCCCAGATTATTCAAACCTGCTACAAAGAACCTCCTGCGACGGTTATACTCCCTGATCATAGCCTGCATCTCGCCCTCGCCGTTGCGCAGTGCCTCTATGGCCCCCATCTGGGCTGTGATAGGTGCGCACAGCATCGTATACTGGTGAACGAGCAGCATGGCGTTGATAAGCCCGGGCGGCCCCATTGCATACCCCACTCGCAGCCCTGTCATGGCATGGGATTTTGACAGGCCGTTTAGTAGTATAGTGCGGTCTTCCATACCGTTTAAGGATGAAAAGCAGGTGTGTTTCCCGTTATAAGTAAGCTTGTCATAGACTTCATCGGAAATGACAAGCAGGTCGTGTTCCACGATAACATCGGCCACCTCTTCCAGGTCCTGCTTACGCATTACAGCTCCTGTGGGGTTGTTTGGATAACTGAGAATAATTGCTTTCGTCCTGTCGGTAACGGCTGCTTCTATCTGCTCACCGCTCACCCTGAACTCATTGTCCCTGGTTGTGGATACAGGGACGGGTGTGCCTCCCGAGAGTATGATGCTGGGTTTGTAGGAAACATAACAAGGCTCGTGGAGTATTACTTCATCCCCTGGGTTTACCACTGCACGCAGGGCCAGATCTGCCGCTTCGCTGACTCCTGTGGTCACTAATACCTGGTCTTCAGGATTATAGTCCACCCCGTAATCATTATGAAATGAATCTGAAATTGCCTCCCTGAGTTCAATGAGACCTGAATTTGAAGTATATGATGTGAATCCCTTCTCCAGTGAATAGATACATGCTTCCCTGATGTGCCACGGGGTCACAAAATCCGGCTCACCCACTCCAAGGGAAATGACATCGTCCATCCCTATGACCATGTCAAAGTATTTCCTGATACCTGAAGGTGGAACGGTCTTAATTTTGTCTGAGAGGAACTTTTTTACATCAGTCATTATCTGTCACTTTAAACCTAAGGCGATATGGCAAGCCGCTTTGACTTTTCCTGCTCGAAGAGGGGGACACCGTCCTCTTTGTATGTCTTAAGTACGAAATGGGTAACAGTACTCTGCACCTGGTCAAGTGTTGCTATTTTCTCTGCAACAAAAAAGGCCACATCCTTCATGGAATGTCCCCTCACTGTTAATGACAGGTCATGATCCCCTGATATCAGGCGTATGGACCTGACTTCATTGAAACTGGCGATCCGGTGGGCAATGGTATCGTATCCCGACCTGTCTCCCAGTGTGATCTTAAGCTCGATTATGGCATAGACATACTCTTCCCCGACCCTGTCCCAGTCTATTACTGCCTTATATTTACGGATGATACCGGTGTCTTCAAGTTCTTTGATGCGTGTTTGGACTTCTTTTTCCGAATACCCTGTAAGCAGGGCTATCTCGGATGGGTCTTTTTTAGGGTCCTGCTCAATTATTTCAAGTATCTCGTTCATAACCATGCCTCTTCATCAGTTATTTTGATGCAAACTTCTCAAGGGTGCTGCATAATTTATTTACTGTATCTTCGACAGTCTTCATTCCAACATCATCCGAATCTACGTCTTTTTGTGTGATGCCTCCGAAATGACTGTTATCGCCCACTACGATCATTCCATGGATGTGCATCCAGGCATGGATGGACCAGATAGTATATTCCTGGCCGCCGTTTCGTGATGCACCAACAGCCAGGGCCGCTCCGATCTTATCCTTCAGTAGAAATCCATTCCTTCTTAACAGAAGTGTACGGTCGAACAACATCTTCAACTGCCCTGAAAGTGTTCCGAAATATACGGGAGAGGATACAATCAATCCGTCGGCTGACTCCAGTATTTCATATATCCTGTTCATGTCGTCATCGATTGGGCAGGATTTTTCGTTTTTACATACTCCACAGTCCGTACAGGGAGAAATGTTTGCACCGGCAAGGGATATTTTTTCCACATCAAAGCCATTTTCTCTTGCGATTGCCAGCGAACGGTCTACCATCCTGCTGTTATTACCCTTGCTGTTAGGACTACCTGATATTCCAACTATTTTCATATTTTGTTTCACCTAGTTGTGCATTTTAGAGAGTGAGTGTCATCTTTTCAGTGTGTAAGTATTATCTCAAATTCTTTAGGGCTTTTGTGCCTGATTCAATGGCTTCCATTTGCTGTTTGATCTTGCCCTGGTCTGTTTCACGCTGAAGGTCCAGGCAGAGCTGGACTACTTTGTTGATGATTGTATTGTTGATAAACTCATAAGTCTCAGGAGATATATTAGAGGGGGTGCCTGCGGGCTGTGTAGTTCCATATGGAATATTCTTCTGGACCTTCTTTTCTACCTGTTCTACCCGTTCTACCTGTCCTGCCTGTCCTGCTTGGGTCACCTGATCTGAAGACCGGGGAGGATTTTCCACGGGTTTTCTACTGGTTTTTTCTTTTTTTTCCTGGGAGCCAATAGCTTCCTTTGGGTTTGAATCACAGATAGGACATATTACGTTGCCGTGGTACCTGAATAAAGGGGCACCACATTCACAGTGGTTTGCCAGCATAGTGCCGCCCAGTTCAAGTAATTTTCCTATTTTATCCAGTTTAATGTCTTCTTCACTCTTTTTCAATGTTATCACCGAAACGCTTCAAACACTATAAGTAATATGAACACTTAAAATGAGCGCTAGTTTTTTATTTAGCAAACTAAAACATAACATATAAGCAAAATAAATCAAGATTATTTATTTTATTAAGATCTAATTAATGTTTATTTAATAGAAGTCGAGAGATGATGAAAATGTCGATAAATCCAGATGAAATTATCAAGCAATGTATAGAAGTTATTGAACGTATAATTAACGACGATTCGGTCCCAAAAAATATCAGGCGATCTGCAGATGAGATCAGGACTATATTACTAAAAAAAGAAGATTCCCAGTCTATTAGGGCAGCTCTAAGCATAAGAATCTTGGATGATATAAGCACTGACCAGAATCTTCCTCTTCACACAAGAACTTTAATATGGAATCTTGCAGGACAGCTTGAAACCATTCCGGTAGGCGACTGAAATACAAACGTTAATATTTACCTTTTTTTATGGTATACAAAGTATAATTTTCTCCTCAAATCTCGATATACTGAAATGCATTCATACGCTCCTTCATGTCGAGAAAGAAAGGCAAACCCTCAAATATGAGGGAATGCCATGCATTTTTAGCTACACATGCAAGAGTTACTATCTCA
>CBDUUM010000102.1:0-5570 GCA_965370445.1 uncultured Methanosarcinales archaeon | reverse complement strand
CCCCACCAGTGCCGCCAGCACCGCAGGCACAGCCCCGATGGCAGTACACGTCTCAAGCGGAATACCCTGCCCCGTAATATCCAGGTGGTACCGCGCCCTCTCGAACAACTCCCGGGGCAGCCCCTTATGCCCCAGCCCCACCAGCAGCAGGTACGACCCGCCCCTGATT
This sequence comes from uncultured Methanosarcinales archaeon, assembly GCA_965370445.1. Classification (GTDB taxonomy): domain Archaea; phylum Halobacteriota; class Methanosarcinia; order Methanosarcinales; family Methanocomedenaceae; genus Methanocomedens_A. The sequence goes on along the minus strand of CBDUUM010000102.1, from coordinate 5,401 downwards.
ATTTCATCTGCCAGCGCCGCCGGGGCGATGGCTTTCTTCGGGTCCGGGCCTGAGGTGGTCACCACTGGTACGCCGAACTGGGGCTGGAATCCTTTTTTGGGCAGGCCGAACACGAAGAACCGGTTGTGTTCCAGCATCTCCCTTAAGTACCGCCCTGACCTGCCGATGGTGGTCTTATCTGCAACGAAATCACACAGTTCCCCTGCATCCATCTTGAACGGGTAATCGAACAATGCCAGCGCAAACCCATAACTGTAGGCAATGGGTGCTGCCCTTGCAATGGAGCGGTAATGTGCATCCAGCACCTTGATCCTGTCATAAGTATTCACCAGTCCCAGCGTTAACATCTCATCACCTCAATTCCAGTACCATAGGCACCTGCATACACACGTGCAGCTTGTCACACTCTGCACAGTCCTGCCACAGCACGGGTTTTTGTGAATCATCCAGTGCCTCAAAACCCATCTTCTCGAAAAAGCCCCTGGACGTTGTTCTTACATATATCCGGTCTGTCATACCCTTTGCCCTTTGCATCAATGTTTCGAACAACCTGCGCCCGATCCCTTTATTTTTCCACCCTGGCAGCACGGCGATAGACCTCAGTTCCACCAGGCTCATATTGGTATCCAGATACGCACACCCCACTATCATGCCCCCGGTCTCTGCCACAACAAACCGGTCAATGTTATCCTCCACCAGTTCGGTCTCAAGTATGTACTGTGACAGGATACTTTTTATATCAGGTATATCGCCTGTGCCGGCATTCTTGATATTAACTTTCACATATCTGGAATATGACATTACTAATATTAAAAATAGAGCAAGGGAGCGGCGGTTGACCGCCCCCTGACAGATACATTCACTCTTTTGGGCTGTCTTCTGGTTCAGCAGAAGATTCATCATCTTCTGTCTTGAAGATGTGGATGGCAGATTTATCTGGTGCTGCCGCTTTTTCCTTCAGTGACTCGCCAGTTTTCACTGTTTCTTCGGTCTCCTTCACCAGGGCCTCCTCTATCTTCTCAACTTCCCGCCTCAGTTCGTCGGCCTTGGGTATGTGTCCCAGTATGTCCTCGGCCTTACCCACGATCTTCTCAACATCCACAGTCTCGCCCACTTCAGGCACTTCAGTGGAGGCACCCAGATACTGCCCTACCTGGTTCAGCATCTTTGAGATCTCCATTGGGAAGATTATCTTTGTGGCCTGGCCTTCAGCCATCTTCGCCATCATATTCATACTTAGTACAGAGATGGCTTTCTTATCAAGGGGTACTGCACCCACACTGAGGATTCTCAGGCTCTGGGACTCACCCTGGGCCACCAGAATCCTGGACACCCGCTCGCCTTCGGCTTCCAGTATCTGAGACTGGCGTACACCTTCTGCATTCAGGATCCGGGACTGCTTGGAACCTTCGGCTTCAAGGATAGCAGCCTTCTTCTGGCCGTCTGCAATCAGGATGGCAGCCCTTCGCTTCCTCTCGGCAGAGGTCTGCTCTTCCATGGCTTCCTTGACTGTGCCTACAGGGTCGACTTCCCTTATCTCCACGGCCTCCACTTTGACACCCCAGGCATCGGTTGCCTCGTCCAAGATATCCCTAAGCTTTGTATTAATGAAATCCCGGTTGTACAGGATCTCGTCCAGTTCCATATCACCTACGACTGATCGCAACGTGGTCTGTGACAGGCTTATAGTGGCAACATGATAATTTACCACTTCAAAATAGGCCTTTTCCGGATCAATAACCCTGACATAGACAATAGCGTCCACATTGGTGGGGCTGTTATCCTTGGTTATGACCTCCTGCCGGGGTACATCCAGGACCTGAGTCCTCAAATCCATACGTATTACTTCACTTATCAGCGGATATACCCAGTTAAAACCCGGGTTTAACCGTCTCCTGTAGCGTCCGAGCACTATCCATAGACCCTGTTCATAGGGCTGGATGATGGTAACACCTGATATGAATATCAGAATGAGTGCTATTGTAATGATCAGACCCAATCCAAAATCAACTACTGCCATATACTATCCTCCATTCAATTTATTTTCAATTTTGTTCCTGAACGTTTTTATCCTGAAATGATTTAATTAATCATTCACTGATTTCAACAACTCTTACATGGACTCCTTCGGATTCTATTACTTTCACTTTTTTTCCTTTCGGGATGACTGATTCGGATGTGGCACTCCATGTCTGGTTATCGATCTTCACTTTACCAGTAATAGAACCTGGTTCAATATCCGTGGTCACTTTCCCAATTTTATCTTTCAGGGTGTCCTTGCTGGTGGATAATGGTATCTGTACCGGGGCAATCTTTCGGTACATCATAATGGTTGCAATGCTTGCTATTAGTGCAGTTATGACCATAATTACCGCACTCCATTGATCGAATATTTCCGGAAGCAGTATAAATACTGTACCCATAACCAGTAATACCGTGCCAGGTACTGCTACAAAGAATCCGGGATGAAGCGACTCAGCTACAAGAAGGCCGAATCCTACAAGTATCATCACCCATCCGATTTCTACATTTACCATTATTACATCCCAATATCAATTGTCTTAAATGATATAATTAATTTTTTGCTGTGTACCTTGAATTAGTTCTATCTCCCAATATCTATGGCTTGCTAAGCTTATATAGTATGGTATATCCACATGATACTCCGGTGGCAGTGGCCTGCATCAATGAACTGGTCGTGATGTCACACAAAAAATAATCATAAATGTGATATAGGACAAAACTGTTCTAATACCCGGATGGCAAAAAAGCGAAAAACCAAACCTGAACCAGGCCAGTCTAAAAAGGAAGCAAGACGCCAGCAGGAAGCGGTAAATAAGAAGGCAGCCAATGCAAAGATACTGATTGCTCTTGGCTCGGCCGTAATCCTTATCGCATTTCTATGGGCAATTTTTGGCAATACTGCCACACTGCAGGAATGGGATGTGGATGAAGATGGTATTATGTCTTATCCCACTAATCGCGGAATCCCGGAATATGATTCAATGATAGTTGAATATCCAGGATATTTCCTCGATCACATCAACTATTCCAGCAGGGATGCTGTTATAAGTGCCCTGCTACGTATCCCCAACAGCAGCCATCCAGTCCCCGGAATCCTCATACTACCAGGGGCCACTGTATCAAAGGAGGGGGAACAGGGGCTGTCTGCCGAACTGGCAGACATGGGGTATGCGTCCATGGTCATCGACCAGCGCAACTTAGGAGGAGTGGACTTCCAGCTTGACGGCAGGTTGTTCCAGGCCGGGCAGGAACCTACCCAGCATAAGATGGTGTTTGATGCCTTGAAAGCTGTTGATGTGATGCGCCAATACCCTGCGGTTGACCCGGATAACATTGCAATTGTCGGGATCAGTAACGGCGGCAGGTTCGCCTTCATTGCTGCAGCCATTGACCCGTCCGTCGGTGGAGTGGTGGGTATCAGTACCAGCGGGTATGATGTTGAATCCTTTATTGCAAATGATTCGGGCCAGGTCACAGAAAACCAGACCCGGTTCCTGCGCTCTATTGACCCGGATACTTATCTGGACAGGCTGCCGCCCCGCAAGCTGGTGATGATGCATATGACCAACGATTCCATCATCCCAATGGATATGGCACTGGTGACATACGAGAAGGCAGGGGAACCTAAGGTATTTTATCCGGTTGGGGGGAGCGGGCATGGGTACAATGCTGCTATGAGGGATGTGCTGGGAGCAGAGCTGGGATTAATGTTCAGTTAGTGGAATGAAACTTTCATCTGATTTATCAATATTAAATGTAACGCAACACATATATGTAATTGAATATTACATGTAATTTGAAATCACATGAATAAAATTAAACACATTCAGGCTGAGGTTGACATGGATATATACGACCATCTCAGGCATATCTCCCAGCTAAAGAACACCTCACTAAAAGAAACAATCCATGAAGCTGTTCTCGAATACATCAGGCGGCATGAAGAAGACATAATGGATGATCCCTTCTTTGATGTGGTCGGGTCATTTGCAACAAAAGAGGGCGACTGGAGTGAAAGGGACGACTGGAGGGAATAGATGCGCATCTTCCTTGACACCAGCGGTCTTATCGCCTTGAGCGACAGGAAGGACAGGAACCATAAGACTGCAAGGGCATACCTTAAGGATAGGGTGCATAAAGGGGCACGGTTTGTACTGGGCCGCAACGTACTTGTGGAATATATTGATGGCGTGACCAAACGAATCGGAAAGAAGAAGGCACTGGAAGAACTGCATAATATCCTGAACAGCAAATTACTTGTCATTGAGCCTGTATCACAAGTAGACTGGGACCTGGCAGTTAAATACTTCAGGAAATACGATGACCAGCAGATTGATATTACAGATTGCCTTAGCTTTGCTTTAATGGAGCGGCTCGGCCTGGATACTGCCATGACCTTTGATAGTGATTTTAGGACCCATGGGTTTAAAGTGGTCATTTAATCGAAATATTGCAATTGGTCAATAGCTTTAAATAAAATTTTCTTGAATATACATCAAGAAAAGACCAACATCATCAATTAACACCATTATAGTGTAAAATGACATTTCTGTGAGTCTGGACAATATGAAAATTACAACGTTATTATTCCTTTCATCAGTAGTAGTATTATCTATATTTGTCAGTGCATCTGCCTCATTACAATCAAATGAAACAGTTCCATCTGAGGCCAGTGATCGGTGGTTAGATCTTGAAATACAGAATTCCCTGTTAAATAACACTCCTGTTTTTATTTATTTCTATTCCGATTGGTGTTATTTCTGCAAGAACCAGTCTCTTATTGTAGATGAACTGGAAAAGGAATACGCAGGGAATATCACCGTGATCCGTGTAAATTCAGGTGAAAATCGCCAGGAAGTACAGAAGTTCGGTGTAACCGGCGTTCCTGCAATCTTTCTTACTGTAAAATTGAATGAGAGTACTTATGAATATCAGCAATTTACAGGCTTAAAAAATAATTCGATATTAAGAGAAGGTATTGATACTGCAATATCAATGCAAGCGGAAGCGCAAACTGAGGCAGTGCCTCAACCCACTGATAATGAAGATGTACCTGATGCACCTGATACGCCATTACCAGTATCACTGACACTGTTAACCATTGCTGGTGCAACTGTATATTTACTAAGACGGTAGATGAATATTTCTATTATCCGGCCAATCCCTCAATTCCCAACACCTGTATCCCATTCACTGCAATTGGCTTGTTCTCCCTGGTTAATGAATAATTTTGTTCAAATCTTTACGATAGTATTAATAACTTATAGAATGAAATAATAGTAAACCATTAAACAATTAAGGTGAAGATAATTATGGGATCCAAGAATGCTTTTTCAATTATTATTATAACAACATTGTTAGCAATATCAATATTTGC
>CBDUUM010000101.1:0-5590 GCA_965370445.1 uncultured Methanosarcinales archaeon | reverse complement strand
AATTGTGTATTCACCCATTTGATCAGGAAGTTTGAAAACGTCAGTTACTGGCGGGATGTTGAAGAAGTGGACTTTGTAGTTTCCATTGACAATGTACTGTTACCTGTAGAAGTTAAATACCAGAATTTAATTGGCCAGAACGACATCAAGTCTGTTTTGAAATTCTGTAAGAGATTCAAGTTAAATAAAGGGTTCATAGTCACAAAGAATGATCTTTAAAGGGAAATGTTCAATGGGATTGAAGTCTGGTTCATTCCTGTATGGCTGTTTACAGCAGTAATATAGTTGATGTCATCTATGGCTACAGGGCAGCCCCTATCTCATAAGCCCACTCCAGCTCTTCGACATTCCCGGAAATCTCACCCTTCCCGTAAGCTGTTGGCAGCAATACATCTGCTATACCCACACCCAGGTAGTCCAGGGACAGCCTGAACATAGTTACCACAGGCTCACATGCATCCGCTCCTTCGGCAGATGGGATGACCAGCACTGCCTGTTTGCCTTTCAACCTGTCAGTCTCGCTGTATGGCAGCAGCCTGTCCATCAATAGCTTCATTGGTCCGGAGGGTCCGTACCAGTACAGGGGTGTGCCGAACAGGATTACATCAGCGGCCTCGATCCTGGGGTAGATATCCTGCATGTCGTCATCCCTGTCACCTGAACTGCAGTTGCGGCAGTCTATGCACGGCAGGAGGGTGAGGTCGTATAAGTATAGTTTTTCACTCAGGTGTCCGGCAGCTTGTGCGCCGTTAATGACCTTGTCGATCAGTATGTCTGTATTGCCCCCTTTCCTGGGGCTGCCCATAAGTGCCAGTATTTTCATTGGTTCACATCTCCGGGTGGTGCTTGTCAATACTCTTTATTGCTACTTCTCTTTTATTACTTCTCTTTTACTCATTGCCTCAATGGCACCGGCGCCTGTCAGTGCCATCTGACAGAGTGTACCTGCTGGTTAAAAGATGTTTTACATAGGGGGGATGGGGAAAATAGGCTATTACCTATTTCCCATCGTTACAAAAAAACAAATACGTCTTATTTTTTCTTTTTTATCTCTAACGAAATCATTTCAATAATATCCTCATCTTCCTCCATTTCCTTTGCCTTTTCAAGAGCAATTTTAAGTTGGGTTTGGCTGTCTTTCTTTTTACCCAAATTTAAATATAAGCGACCCAGATCAAAATTAGGCTCAAAATCTTCAGGGAACTTTTCTATTACGTCCTTGTAAAGTTCTTCAGCAGCCTCATAGGATTTTTCCATTTCAAATTGTTTCCCCATATCCAGCATATCAAACATATCGTACTCAACCATATCATCCGCAAAACTGCTGAAAAAATCTTCAATTATTGAATGATCCAATTCGTCATTTTTTAATTTCTCTACAAGGTCGCCCATATCCTCTTGTGTTATTATGCCTTTATTGATCAATGCCAAATATAACAACGTTACAGGCATCTCTAAAGACGAGGTATCATCATCTTCTTCTTCATCCTCTTCAATCGTGCCAAAGTTTCTTGATAAAAAACTCGAAACTGCAATATTTACAAAATCAGAAAATGAAGCAAAATCGCCATCTTCAACAAGATCGTTTATTTCCCTGTGCAAATATGGTGATACGCGTATCTTTTCAGTGATCATTGATTTTCCCATAATATCATCCACCTTTGAATTTATTTCTCCATCAGTTGCTTTTGAAAACGCCTTTTTAACAGTACATCACAATACACATCCATCACATCATCTTTATTGATAGCCACTGCTGTTTGTACCTCGTCATCACTCATTTCGTCGAATTCAATCTCAAGTTCTTCAAGTACATCAGGTAACATTGCACCTACTTTTGCTTCAGCAAGACCGGTCAGGCACATAACTTTCCTGAGTACTTCCAGATACGGAACATTCGGATTAACACTAAGTTCAAAAACAACTTCTGCTGCCTGACGAATTTGTTCTTCTTCAGATGGTAAATGCCGGATATGCATTTTTAATTTATCCAGAACAGCATTTTTTCCCAATTTCTTCTTGAGTTTTTTATACTTGAAAACCAGGTCATTAATGCGATTTACTTTGCTTTCAGTCAGTTGCTTGAGTCTGCCCCGAAGTTGCATATCAACAAAACAAATCTTGTGTTATTTAAATATAGCTATTTTGTCTAATTCCTGGCAGAAAAATGCCCTTACTCCTTCGTATATTGCCCCTCATTATCTTATGTCTCATATCTCAATAACCTGCAGGTCGTATCCAATCTCCACAGGACACCCACAGGCTTCTGCCAGCACCTTAACCATCCCGGCCTCAAACCCCCTGGTCTGGGGATACAGGTGGGTAAGTACGATCCGCCCTATTGAAGTTCCCTCGATTTTTTCTGCCAGTGTGCCGGGGGTGGTGTGGTTGGTCACTTCAAAAGTGTCAGGGAACGAACACTCATGGATGAGCAGGTCAACGCCCTCTGACGCTTTTACTATATCATCTACAGGTTCGGTATCACCTGAATACAGCATGGTCTTCCCCCCTGATGTTACCTTGAACCCCAGCGAAGGCAGGGCATGGACCGTGTGTACACATTCCACTTCCAGCCCCTCAACCTCCACCACCTGGCCGGGCCCAAGTTCTGTCACCTCGATCTCTGCCTTGTCCTGCATGTACGGATAGGCTGCCAGCAGATCGTCCAGCCACTGGCCGGTACCCACAGGACCCCACAAGTTCAATTCAGTTGTGTCACACAACCAGTTTGCTTTGACCAGTGCCGGCAGGTCGCCGCAATGGTCCAGATGCAGGTGGGAAAGGAACACACTGGTGATATGGGTATGCCTGTATCCGCTCTGGAAAATTCTCTGCAGTACACCGCAGCCGCAATCAAAAAGTACAGGATTATATTCATTATCACTTCCTGTATCCACTATCAGCCCGGACTGCACCCTGTCCTTTTGTGGTATAGCAACACCGGTTCCCAATAGAATAATCCTCATTTATGTCCCTCTCCGGCAAGGGTGGTTGCTATCTGCTCAACTGTATCCACCAGCAGGTCCACTTCTTCGGTCAGGTTGTATGCACCAAAGGAAGCCCTGATCGTCCCCTCTACCTTGAGCAGGTTGACGCTGGGGATGGCGCAGTGATAGCCGCTGCGCACGCAAATCCTGCGGGTCTCATCCAGTATCATGGCTACGTCGTGGGGATTCAGGCCCACCACATTAAAAGGTACCACACCAGCCCTGTCCTGTGGTCCGTACACCTCCACTTTATCTATCCCGGAGAGCCGCCTGGCAGCGTCCCTGGCCAGAGCCTCTTCATGCCGCTGGATATCTTCAACGCCCAATGACTTTGCGTATTCCACACCCCTGCCAAGTCCTATAACGCCAGGAATATTTGGAGTACCATACTCGAACCGCCCGGGTGCATCCTCCAGTTTATAATCGTCCCCGGCCATGGCATAAATTGTGCCGCCGCCAAGGTATACAGGCTTGATGGAATCGGTATCCTTCAAATACAGCACGCCTGTACCCTGGGGTCCTAACATTCCTTTATGACCTGACACTGCCATGAAGTCGCAATCGATCTTTTTCACGTCAAAGGGTATGTGTCCCACGCTCTGCGCTGCATCTACCAGCGACATGCAGCCGCTGCGGTGAGCGATCTTTGTAATTTCGTCCACATCCATAACAGAGCCAAATACATTGGACACATGTGTGATGGCCACCAGTTTTGTTTGTTCGGTTATGGCACTGTCAATGTCCCTGGGATCAACTGTTCCATCCGGATTTGGTGCAACTGTTGTTACTTCCACGCCTTTTTCTTTTAACCTGAGCCAGGGCAGCAAATTGGAATGGTGCTCTACATGGGTGGTTACCACATGATCACCCGCTTCCCAGTCCAGTCCCAGCACCACCATATTGATACTCTCGGTGGTGTTGCGGGTGAATATGGTATGTTCGTATTCCCCACCCAGGAATCCGGCAACGGCTTCCCTGGCATCCTCGTAATGGTTGGTGGTCTCCCTGGCAAGCCTGTGTGCGCCGCGGCCGTGGTTTGCGGCATACTTGTAGAAATAGTCGCACATGGCCTCCACAACCTGGCGCGGCGTCTGGGTGGTGGCTGCGCTGTCAAGGTATACAACATTCTCAAGTACAGGAAAGTCCTTACGTATGTCTGTGGGGTTGAACATTGTTGGTTGTATTGGCTTTCATTAGAAATATATTTGTTGAATATGGTTGCTTAACTACTTGTCCGTTATAGATAACTAATATCCATAATAGATAATTAATATCCATAACAGAAACGCAACTGCTCCCACACCCATTAATACAAGGATACTGCGCCTGACCTTAACATATAGTTCCATTGAACCAGCCAATCTTACCAGGATAATTTTATTTGACGTACTGATAATACTTGCAAGCACTGCCACGAGGGCTGCTGTGGTAGGTGATAAATTACCGCCAAAGGCAAGTGCCCCTACCGATGCAGTTACAGCCGCCGAACTCACCAGTCCACCCAGGGCCACTATAAAGACACCGGCACTCCCGAGCCAGATATTGAGATAATTTGCCATTATTATCAGTACTGTGAAGCCAAATGCAAACTTGAATGCAGGTTTAAGGGCAAAGGGGGATTCAATCTCCAGTGCTTCATACTTCATATGGTGTGCCTGTTCATCCTTTACCACCATTCCTATATTTACAGCAGTAAGCAGCAATTGCGGGGGCAGCATCATGATCAAGACCCGCCCTGAGGGGTCCACGATAAAGGCAATTACCATGTTCCTGATCAACATGGTTGCATTGCACAGGATGATCCCATGGTAAGTTACATCCATCAGGATATGCTTTTTCTTTGAAAGGGCTGCCAGTGCACCTGTAGTGGCCTCACTGTTGACCAGTCCCCCTATAAGGCCTGAAATATGTATTCCCTGCTCAGTGCCTGTTTTTTTCATGAGAAGGAAACTAATGAAACTTATAGACGCAACGATAACCACTATACCCAAAATATACCTGGGATTTATCACTTCCATGATAGTGGTATTTGGTGTTATTGGAAATAGTATGAATATTATTATAAAGAACTGGACTGCGTTGGTTATCTCATCCTGGTTCAGCTTAACAGCAAAATTCTTTAGTGTATATTTCTCAACAAGTAGGAATGTTACAGCCACTGCCCCCATTATGGCGAACAGGTAATAGTCATAAGCTACCAGCACGCCCATGAGGAATACAAAGAATAAGGCTATCCCGCCTGTTATCCCTACCTGGCGGTACACCACGTTCTTGATATATATTATGACCGTGGCCACTATGATAAAGAACACCATGGCCAGGTACAATATGTTCGGCATTCCCTGGTGGATTGCGATATATGTGGCTACCATTCCTGATATTGAAGCTATGGCAAATGTCCTGATCCCGGCAAAGATGTCGCCTGAATCTGATCTACGCTCTCTTTCAATACCTATGAGCAGACCTATGAGCAGGGATAGCACGAATTTCTCTAAAAAGTCGTATGTGACCGGGTCTACATATGACAGCCATTGTTGAAAGGAATCGGTGGCAAGTTCTGATAGGTCATACATGTGCAATGCATACTCCGGTTAATATATTTG
>CBDUUM010000100.1:0-5622 GCA_965370445.1 uncultured Methanosarcinales archaeon | reverse complement strand
TATGGCCCCTCGGATCCCACAAAAATAGATGTTGTTCCCCAGTTAAATGACATCCCTGCCACCCAAACATTTGAAAGGGAAATTAATGTCCCCGCAATCCAGTTCAACATGACATTCGGTGATGAAAATAAGGTAGGCGATATCATCCCTGTACCTGGTAGTGCCATTAATATGACTATTCTTGAAATTGCTGAAACTGTCAAACTATCCTATGATATGGAGATAGGGGACAGGATAGAGGGAGGAGAAACACTGTGGGCGGATGAAGTTATAGAAGTGAACTCAACCCAGATTGTTGTGAGACATGATGTTGATGTGGGTGATATCATCCAGTTCCCGGAATCTCCCTGGAACAGTACCGTACTTGAGGTTACTGAGACAAATATAACCCTGCAGCATAACCCGATTCCTGATACTACTGTCTATACCACAGTACAGACCCTGTTCGGACCCCAACAGGTGCCTGTAGAGGTGCATTTCAACGAAACCGATATAATACTGGACAGTAACCATTTCCTGGCTGGTAAGACTCTGACATTCGAAGTCGAAGTTGTTGCTATTGAGAAGGCAAGTACAGAATTGGTAAGTACTGAAATGATAAGTATTGAATAAATAGATACTAAACTGGTAGATGCTGAATAAGCAGATACTGAATAGGTAGGGGCCGGTTTTTTGGCTCCCATCCCTTCCTTTTTTTCAAATCACAGTGTAAAACCGATTTACACACTTGATCTGCCCACCTGGGTAGAAGTGAAACTCTTTTTTCAATCCAAAAGTTTAAATACCTATTATAAACATTGTTGAATTGTTAAGTTTAAGGCTGTGCAGGGGAGCTATGGAGAAAATAATCGAAATACAAAACATATCCAGGACATTCGGGAAATTCAAGGCCTTGAATGATGTTTCCCTGGATATCGAAAAAGGTACCATTTTCGGGCTACTCGGACCCAACGGAGCTGGCAAATCCACACTAATAAATGTACTTTCATGCCAGATGCGGCCGACTACAGGATCAGCATTCATATCAGGGCTTGATGTGGTATCTGATAAAAAGGACGTGCTATCCATTATTGGAGTGGTGCCCCAGGAGAACAGTTTTTATGACGAACTCACAGTGGCAGAGAACCTCGGGTATTTCGGTTCACTGTACGGCGTTGCAGTTATTGATATAAAAAAGAGGACCCATCGTGTCCTGGAGATGCTCCAGCTTACCGATAAGAGTTCCAGCCGCGCCAGCACCCTGTCCGGCGGCATGAAGACTAGGCTTAACATTGCCTGTGCGCTGATACACAAACCTGAAGTGCTGATACTGGACGAACCCAGTGTTGGGCTTGACCCCGTATCCAGGAAGGCACTATGGGATACGATCAGGGAAGTGAACAGGGAAGGCACAACCATCCTGATAACCACCCATTATATGGAGGAGGCCGACCTGCTCTCTGACCGTATACTGATAATGCACAAAGGCAATATCATCGTTGAGGGAACGCCTGAAGATCTGAAGAACACGGTCGGTGAGCGGGTCGTCCAGATCACAAGCACGCCCGGTAACTACAACGCCCTCACTGACCGGGTGAATACGCTGGAAGGTGTGGCGTCATGCGCTGTAAACGAAAAAGGGCTGAAGATAACGCTCACGGACGAGCAGGCACTGGGGCATATCATCGAAACACTTGAAGTGGGGGGCGAGCACATAACCAACATTGAATCCAACCGGCCCAGCCTGGAGAATGTGTTCATTCATTTTGCCAGGGAGGAGTGGCATTGACCATAGCCTCTGTTATTAAAAAGGACCTGAAGATATATATCCGCCACCGTAAGACAGTATTGCTGATCTTCCTGACACCCATACTTATCATGATATTGATAGGGTCGATGTTCACAGGCGGTACTGACCAGGGTCTTAAGGATATCAGGCTGGGTGTAGGCGGAGGGTCGGAACTGGGCGGAGAAATAATCCAGGAATTGAACGACAGCCAGATGTTCCTGATCACGACTGAGAACACAACCGACCCCGCTGTTATCGAAGAGGGTGTAAGGACAGGGAAATACAGTGCAGGTATCTTCATACCTATGGATGAGACCCAGGCAATGAAATTATATATTGACAATTCCAGGGTCCTGGTTGCCCCGGTCATATCCACAGTGTTCATGACCACCACTGAGAAGATGTCCTACGAACTCACCCTGGGATTTCTCAGCCGGCTCTGGGAAGAACTGGGCCAGATGGAGGCTAAACTGGACCCCTTACAGGAAGGGGTCATTGCAATTAACATCAGCATCATTTCACTTAACAGCAGCACCCAGGAAGTGATATTTGCGCTGGATGAACTCAATGCGACCAGCCTGAATGCTTCGGTGGACGAGATGAAACAGACCTTGCAGCAGATGAAAATTGACCTGAACCAGACCGCTGCCGATATTAACGAAAGCCGCCTGGAGATCAGGCAGCTGGATGAGAATGTGAGTTCCATCTATAATGATGCTGCCCTGTTAAGGGATGAACTGAAAGTGGTGGTAGATAATATCGATACCACCGATGCTGCACTGCTGGACCTTCAGACCGATCTGCAGCAGACCTATGACTTCACCTGCACCGTCGACCCGTCACTACCCCAGTGCATCACACTGGCAGACACCATCCAGCAGATCCAGGATACCAGAAGTCTGCTGCAGGAGCACACTGCACCTGTGATATCACTGTACAACAGCCTTGACAATGTGGCACAGACCAGTGCACAACTGCATGATAAACTTAACAAGACAGATACCCGCCTCCAGGAAATGCAGGTGTCCATTGACAATTACACCCTTGAGATATCCAACATCAATGAGAATATTGCTGATATTAAGAATGTTGTGACTACCCTGGAGGATGTGAAAGACCAATCAGTGAATACCTCGCAGCAGCTGGAGAACCTTTCCTCTGGCATGGCTAACAGCACGGCTTCGCTGGTATCAGAGATCGAGAGGACCAAGGGTGTGATCAATGAGATTACAACGAAATCGCCCACTAATATTGCCGCTCCTGTAACAATGGAAATGGAAAAGGTGTTCGAGGATAAGTCCCAGCTTGATTTTTTGATGCCTGGCATTATATCCATTGTGCTGATGTTCATATCGTTCATGCTGGCATCTATAACCATAATCCAGGAGAGGACCCAGAAAACCCTGATACGCACACTGCTCACGCCCCTGAGCCTTGGGGAGTTTATCTTCGCCAAGACCTTTGCGCTGATACTCATCGCCCTGCTGCAGGGTATTATCATGATCATCGTGGCATTCCTGTTATATGGCGTGCTCATCCCTGTATCCCAGTGGGGAGCGCTGTTCCTGGTGATCCTGGTATATTCGGCATCTTTTATCGGTATCGGGATGGCGCTGGCCACGCTTGCAGATTCAGAGAACACGGCAATGCTGATGTCCCTGGTGCTGAGCATTCCAATGCTGTTCTTGTGCGGTATGTTCTTCCCGTTCGAAACTATGCCGCCGTTTATGGCATGGCTGGGTAATGTCCTGCCTATTACTATGGGAATCAGGGCGCTGGATGCGGTACTCATATACCAGCAGGGGTTCGATGTGCTGCTAGGGCACCTGATGCCGCTGGTGGGTTACGGCATAGCCGGGCTGGGGCTGGCGTATGTGCTCTTGAGGCGGGAAGTGATGGGGTGAGATTCAAGCGAAGATAAAATATAATGTCAACGCAAACTAATACTATAGATAAATAGGAATAGATCATCTTCACGTGTCAATAGTATGAAAAAACAAAATACCTGGTTTGCGGTTATTCTCATTATTTGTGCATTAATAATTAGTGGCTGCATTGAAAAAGAAATTATTTCAAACGTTATGGGTGACCCTGTAGTTAAAAGGGCAGAACCATACATGAATGAAATTATTTTTGAGGATATGACCCTGCGGGCACAGTCCTCTTCCATAGTAAGTGAATGCCCTTCAGGTGATAAGGAATGCCAGATCAATAAGCTCTATAGATTTGTAATCGATGACTTTTCCTATTACAGTGATCCAAGGAAAGAGGAGTTCATACAGACTCCATATGAAACCCTGGACATTCATGGAGGAGATTGTGAAGACCTGACGATCCTGCTCATGTCACTGTTAGAGAACCTGGGGATACAGACATATCTGGTACTCACACCCGACCATGCATACTGTCTGGCATGTGATGTTGACACAGAACATTTACTGGAATATATCGGGGAACCTATTCTCGCCCAGTACTCAAAGGACCTGGGTCAAACCGGTCATATGAATGTAGTTATGGAAAACGGTAACCTCTATATTATTGAGCAAAAGCAACAGACCTTTACTTTAAAACCCGGTTATCTCTATTATTATGGCGGTGATGGTTCAGAATTCAACTCGCCTATCGAGTACATGAATATACAATATGATGTCTCTTCATCCAAGCCATTGAATGTGTACGTGGTCCCGTCCAGGACAGATTATGAACTGATGGTAGACCGCCTTTCATATGACCACTATCCTTCATGCCAGAACTTGGATGTTATATGGACAAGCGATGAATGTAATAGTTTAACCACATACGGTGGTGTGGTCTTTGAGAATAAGAATAAGAATGAAGCTATTGTTGACTTCGATATAAGGTTTTATTTCTATTACTCTCCTGATGAGTTACTTGAAGACCAGCAGATATCCTATTATGAAATTGATGGGAAAAAATGTGTGGTTCTTGATGCTACGGCTGGGAAATACGGATATCCCGGCTACGATGGTAATCCTGAAGGTGAAAAAATTGCCATAGACCCGTTGACAAAGGAATATTTTTACCTTGGATGACATCTAAAATAAAGAATATACTCCAATAGGTTGTGAAGGTCCTGAACGATATGGAAATACGATTTCATAATAAACCAGAAATGGAAAAGCCCAGAATGCTGGTAGGTCTTCCCGGAATGGGAATGGTCGCCAAGAATACTGTTACCTCTTTTATTGAACTCCTGAAACCTGAGATGTTTGCAGATATCTACATACCGCATCTCTCGCCATCCCTTGTGTTCTTTGAGAAAGGCTTGGTGATGCCAATGGAAAGGGATGTAAGCCTTTTTAAATTCTATTATTCAAAAGAGCAAAATATCATTCTGTTTGCAGGTGATATGCAGTTTGGTTCTATTGCAAAGGATAATGAGCTGGCTGAGAAAATTGTTGAAACTGCAAAGCTCTGTGATGTCGATATTATTTATACAGTGATAGCAACACATATACAAAAATTTGTTGAAGAACCAACGGTATTCGGGGTTGCAACTTCCCAGGAGCTTCTGGATTATTTAAAAAGTGAGTCTGTAGAAATAGCTGACACCAGTATGCAAATAGGCGGAGTTAACGGCCTGGTTATCGAATATGCACAGCGTATGGGAATAAAAGGAGTAGCTCTTTTGGCCGAGACTTCTTTTCCGGAAACACTAGATATAAAAGCATGCTATGCAGGATTAAGAAAAGCTTCTGAGTTGCTTGGAATTGAAATAGACCTGAGCGGAATCGAGAAAGAAGCAAGGAAATTTGATGAGGGATTTAAGAAGTACCTGAAAGATATCCAGGATAAAAAGAGTAAAGATGAGGATTTGAGTTATATCGGCTGAA
>CBDUUM010000099.1:0-5631 GCA_965370445.1 uncultured Methanosarcinales archaeon | reverse complement strand
TTAAATGGTTAATTCCAAGAATGCCGATGTTTCTTTTAAGGCCATAGGAATTACAGGGAATTAAATAGATCAATATTAGTAACTTGTGAATTGTGATAACCTTTTTCATTAAGTACTACGAAGTAGTAATCGTTCTATCAGAACAAGGTAAAATATTAACTCCATTATTATAACGATTAAACATGATAATCTATTTATAGATTAACACCATATTAAAGGATGTGTGATAGATATGCCCGAAAATGTCAACATAGTTTCAAAAGAAGCAGGTAAGATCCATTCAAAGATTGTCCAGGCAACGCCATAT
The DNA here is from genome assembly GCA_965370445.1 of uncultured Methanosarcinales archaeon. Taxonomy (GTDB): domain Archaea; phylum Halobacteriota; class Methanosarcinia; order Methanosarcinales; family Methanocomedenaceae; genus Methanocomedens_A. The sequence continues at coordinate 5,324 of CBDUUM010000099.1, read as the reverse complement.
GAATTTACAATGGCCACAAGAGCTAAATGGGAGATGGTGATTGCCGATGAAGATATCACTATTGGTGCAGGCAGGTTTGAAAAGATTAAGGTCAAAAAGATCAATATCCAGAAAGATACACTGGCATTACCCTGTGCCTTCAATCACCATGCACTTGCATCCGTATTGAAATTAGGCGGCAAAGGTGGTGCATCGGCTCCTGTAGAACAGGACCGTGTTGTAGAATCAGCTTACATTATGGGTGTCGAGTCAGGTGATATCAGGCGTGGCGATCTGCTTGCTGTGATCAACGTATTCCCGATAATGTTCACAAGGGATGCCACAAACCCGGTTGAGATGCTTTAGGGGGAATGCATATGGAAACATGTGTGATATGCCATCAACCCCAGGATACAAAGCATTTCCCTAACTACAATATCTGTACGACATGTCACGATCTGCTGGAAGACCTGATGAGTGAGTATTTCCTTAGGACCATACAGAAAAAAGGGAATGATGTATACAAAGGGTATCAAAAGTATCTTGAAAATAGCAGCCAGTACATTTCAGACTATAAGAAGATCCGGCGCAATTCCAGGCAACAGTTTAAGCAAATTGATGAACGTTTGCGCTCTGAACTGCAATCAGAGGGACCAAAACAACGGTATTTTGAACTGATGCTGGATACACTGGAATGGTTGAAGTCAACGCCGGAGTTCTATAATTACTATTTCAAGGAATACTATGTATGCCCAACATGTGGTGCCTCGATCTTTGATCATTTCCACAAACAGGATGTGGGTGACTGGCTAATCATTTCCTGTGAAAAATGCGACACTGTAATAAAGAAATTCTATTCGCCGAAATTGGTATAGAACAGGGGGCTCGCCCCTGTTAATTTTTATTTTATTGCAGAGTGATTCACAAAGGTACCAGCGGCACATTAAGCAATCCCAGTAGAATGACGATCATTACACCTGGTATCCCGCCAATGGCGCAGATCAATATTGATACCCAGTTGATATCTACTGAAAAACCCATGTTGAGCAATCCTATTACAAAGTTTGAGATGAATAGTAGTATCAAACCCACAATGGAATTTACGATAAGGTATTTTACAACTTTGAGGAAATAGTATACGGCGATGAATGCGGCAATTGCGACCACAAGAATAGCCAAACCATTTATTGTGATAAAGTCTAAAGCCATAATGTTCTATTCTCCTGATGTTTATTAACAGTATCAATATAATATTATTTAGTTTTTATCCCAAATAAAATATCCAGGGGAGTTGGAACTGCCTGGGATGCTCTGCTCTACCAAATTAGGGGTGGCAAGGTTCAGGCTCGATAACTGGCAGGTTATGATCTACAAGAACGGCAATATCGATATACGAAGAGCAAAAGATATAGATGAGCCGCCAAGGCAATTGAAATGGTCGGGATTATGCTAAAAAGATGGATTTACAGATTAGGTTTACCGGTACATCCTTTTTGACATCTCTTCCACTGTATTGTTTGTTTTATTGAGAACTACATTGAGTTTTCTATCCAGGTTTTCTTCTACGCTCTGGATGTTTATCCTGAGTGCCCGTTCATTTGATTCCATTAAGGACTCGATCCGTCTTAACCTGATATCCACAGACAATATCATTGCCGCCAGGGCACCTACCAGTACCATTGCAGCAAGTACAATTACAGCATCTGCTGAATAATTCGTTGAGGCGAATCTTGTCATCCACTTGTAAGTTAATACAAAGGAGGACACAATCATTACTATTGTGAAAATAATATCCCGTGCTTCCATCCTCTTGTCATCTCCGCAAGGTATGACAATCATATGTATCGTAACATATAATAAACCTTTACAAAAAAGAACCGTGTAACTAACGTCATTATCAAATTATCAACACATCTTTTTAATTCCATTTGGAATAAGTATTCATGGAGCACTACGTAAAGAAAACCATAACATTATTAATGGATATTATTGATTTGAGTTCTATTATAGTTTTAAATAAAATCATTTAGAGGATTTGATATGAAAAAAATCTTATTGATAGGTGGAGGGGGGCGTGAACACGCCATTGCCCATGCCATTTCCCGAAGTAAACGTGAGTATGAGCTCTATGCTGTGATGTCAAGGAAAAATCCCGGAATTGCAGTCCTGTGTAAGGATTTCCTGCTGAACAGTGAAACCGATGTAGATAAAGTCACTGAGTATGCAAAGAATATCGGTGCGGATATTGCAGTAATAGGCCCCGAAGCGCCGCTGGCCGCCGGGCTGGCAGATGCCCTTGAAGTTCTGGGCGTCCCGTCAGTAGGGCCAAAACGGGCGGCTGCGAAACTGGAGTTCGATAAGGCATGGACCCGTAAGTTTATGGAAAAACACCACATCGCAGGTCTTCCTGCATTTAGGATTTTCAGCAGTGGGCAGGAAGCACAGGCCCATGATTATATAAATGAACTGGGAGATGTGGCCTTAAAACCAGCCGGATTGACTGGGGGTAAGGGTGTCAAGGTCATGGGTGACCAGTTACCTGACCTGGATGCTGCCAAAGCCTATGCAAGTGAACTGTTAAAAGGAGATTTGGTGGTTATCGAGGAGAACCTGAAGGGCGAGGAAGTAACGGTCCAGGCATTTGTGGACGGGACGCACCTGGCCTATGCACCTTCGGTGCAGGACCATAAGCGGGCATATGAAGGGGACCTGGGACCCAATACAGGGGGCATGGGGTCGTATAATGATGCAGGAACCTTGTTGCCTTTCATGGTCGAGGGCGATTATATGGAGGCAAAAGGGATCATGGAAGATGTGATCAGCAAGGTAAAGGAAGAGACCGGTGAAGAGTACAAGGGCATCCTGTACGGCCAGTTCATATTGACAGCCTCTGGTATCAAGGTCATTGAGTTCAATGCCAGGTTCGGGGACCCTGAGGCGATGAATGTACTGCCGCTACTTGAGACTGATTTTATTGATATTGCCGAAGCTGTGGCCGCCGGGACGCTTGACAAACTGGATGTGAAGTTCTCGGATAAGGCCAGTGTGTGTAAATATGCAGTGCCTGCCGGATATCCGGAAGATCCCACTAAGGATGCACCAATCGAGGTAGGGGATATGGGCAAAGCATTGCTGTTCTTTTCCAGTGTGTATGAAGCCGATGGTGTGGTGTACACTACAGGGTCAAGGGCAGCCGCTGTTGTGGGAATCGCTGATACTATATCAGAAGCGGAAGTGATTGCAGAGCAGGCGCTGTCCAATGTAAAAGGGCCGCTGGAGTGCAGGCATGATATTGGCAAGAAAGAATTGATACAGAAGCGTATTGACCACATGAAGGTCCTGCGCGGGGATAACAGTTAAATAGGCCAAATGTATTAACTATGAGTTCTGTTTGACAGGAGGCGGTATTTTTGTCTAATCTATTATCTATAAGCGACCTCTCCCTTGATGAGATCAATGAACTGCTTGATGTGGCAGACGACCTGAAGGTGAAAAGGTCCAAGGGTAAGATCGTTGAAATGCTAAAGCACAAGAGCCTGGGCATGATATTTGAAAAATCATCTACCAGGACACGTATATCATTTGAGGTGGCCATGGCTGAACTGGGTGGCCATGCATTGTTTTTAAGCTATCGGGACCTCCAGCTTGGAAGGGGGGAGACTGTTGGCGATACTGCGCAGGTTATATCCAGATATCTGAGTTGTATTATGGCAAGGGTTATTAGTCACAGTACGCTGGAAGAACTGGCAGAGTATTCAATAGTGCCTGTCATCAATGCTTTGTCTGATCTTGAACATCCCTGCCAGCTGCTGGCGGATCTGCAGACTATCAGGGAATATAAGGGCCGGTTCGAGGGGTTGAAGTTTGCCTGGATAGGTGACGGGAATAATGTGTGTAACTCTGCGATACTGGCTGCTGCTATTACAGGGATGAAGATGAGTGTGGCATGCCCTGAGGGGTACGAGCCTGACCTGGATATTGTTACAAAGGCCAGGGGTATGGGTGGTTTGGTTGAGGTTGTTACTTCAGCTAAGGAGGCTGCAATGGATGCAGATGTCCTGTATACTGATGTATGGGTGTCTATGGGCGATGAGGATGAGAGGGAGCAGAGGTTGGCTGACCTGGGGCCGTACCAGATCAATGATGCCTTGTTGAATGTTGCCAGGGATGATTGTATGGTTATGCATTGTCTTCCTGCACACAGGGGTGAGGAGATTACGAGTGAGGTGCTTACTGGTACTCATTCTGCGGTGCTTGACCAAGCAGAGAATAGGTTGCATGCGCAAAAGGCTCTGCTGATAAAGTTGCTGGGGTCAAAGTAAAGGCTTAAATCTGATTAATACAATTCTGGAATCCATATTCATAGACTGCATGCTATTTCACATGTAATCTTATTTTGATGTCCCCTATGCGGGGGTTGCCCAGCCAGGTCAAAGGCGCTAGGTTCAGGGCCTAGTCTCGTAGGAGTACAAGGGTTCGAATCCCTTCCCCCGCATAATCTTATTATTTTTTCGAGAATAATAGGAACTTATTCTGTAAATGCTATACAGGCCCTGTTACAATTTGTACGGGGTATACCGTGACTTTTGAATCGCGAGGATTGATGTCAGAGGTCGGATTGGTTGTTTGGTTGAGTATAGTTCTGGTAATTTTGGAGTTTATTAAAACAATATATACTAATACACATGCTCTCGATGATCTATCCAATTAAGATAAACTACTCTTTCCATTTCATCTGGTGTAAAAATTAGACGATATCTTTTAGCAATTCTTGTTGATTTTTTGCCATGTAATTCCCCAGAAAGCCAACCACCAACGTGTAATGGATTTTCACTCAACCTAATTAACTTCTTATCAAGTTCTGCAAGAACATCTTTATTCTTTTTTATGGTCTTAAAGGATTCGAGAAATGTATCTGTTCTCATAACCACCCATGTCATATTTCACAACTCGCTAATGAGGTCATCTACTGAAGATATTTCTTTAACTCGTCCTTCTTTAATGTCCATATCACTTTTATGAATGCCTTCCATGGTTTTTGGATTACTGATAATCTCAACAGTGTCAATTAATGCATCTAAATCTTCATGGGTTACCATGTTTTGCTCTATTGTTTTTAACTCCTGATATATGTCATATATTGTAATTAATTGATTCATACTTTTTAATTAGCTTTAATCATAATAATGCTTGTCATTGTTTTAAGTCACAATAGGTTAATTATATCACAATTCTGAATCAGCTTTGGTGAATGTCCCCGCACATCTATTCACAGGCACCATAAAACCCGACCTCTAATCCCATGATGCCTCGGACTTGAGCGAAGCGGAGTCCGAGGTAGTGAC
>CBDUUM010000098.1:0-5658 GCA_965370445.1 uncultured Methanosarcinales archaeon | reverse complement strand
GAGGGAGAGATCAAAAACAAGGTAAATGTGCTCAGGCAGCAGATTGACCATAAGGAACGGGAGATCAAGAACTATTTCTATGAGATGAAACTTCATAATAAGGGTGCAAATGACCTGAGGAAGAAACGGGACGAACTTCATGAGCAGGCAAAAGCACACAGGGATTCTGCAAGTGGGTACAAGCAGCGGCGTGATGAGGTCAATAAAAAGATAGCAGAACTTAAACAACAAAGGGAAGAGATCAGGGACCGCAGGAGCGGTTATACCAATAAGATCGGGGAATTGAAGACACTAAGGGACAACCTGAACAATGTAGCCCGGGGGCGGCTTGAATCTCTTACCAGTGCCTACCGATCTGAACTTGAAAAGTTTTCATCTGCTGATATCTCATTGGAATATGAACAGTCACTGTTCAAGAGGCTTCATGAACTGGCTGAACGGCTGGAGGCCATACGTAAAGCAAATGAGATACATGGTGAGATCGGTGAGATATTTGGTAAGGTAGGCGAGTTCCACCAGGACCTTGATGCCGTTAATGCACTTATCCATGACATGGCTGCCGAATCACAGGAAAACCATGAGGCAATGCGTAATATCTATGATGAGGTCGATGAGATCAGAAGCAAGGCCGATGAATATCATAAACGCCTTGTCGCGATATATGAAGTTACCAAGCCGATGAAAGAAAAGATCGATGCTGCAAAGAAATCAGTATCTGAAGCCAGGGCCGAACTGGATATATACCTGGATAGGATGAAAGATATCCAGCTTATAAGGGATGAAAGAAAGCAGGACGAAAAACATGTGGCAGCCAAAGAAAAATTCAACAAATCAGGCAGGTTAAGCCTGGAAGACCTGAGACTGTTGATGGAAAATGATGAGATAAAATTCGGGTAATAGAATATTTATTTTAAAAAATACATAACAACAACTATTTTATCCTTCCACATCCATTTGAGTTCTCGATGAAAGTCTACAAGAACTATGATGACCTGCCAAAATTAAAACTCCCCCGAGGGCAGGAAGTATTTATCAGCGACAGTACGATTCGGGACGGCTCCCAGATGCCGGGTGTCGTTATGTCAAAAACCCATAAACTCCAGATTTTTGAGTATCTTCACCAGATCGGAATAGAAAAACTGGAAACCTTTGTTTTTAACCAGCGGGACAAAGAAGCAGCGAGATCTATGCTGAACAAGGGATACGAGTTCCCTGAGGTCACAGGATGGGCCAGGGCAAATCCTGCTGACATTGATCTGGTACTGGAGATGGACGGGATAGAAGAAACCGGCATACTGATGTCAGTTTCGGATTCCCATATAATTGACAAGATGGGACTTCCAAACAGGGAAGCCGCAGAAGAGAAATACCTGGATGCACTGCAGTATGCAGTGGACCACGGACTGCGCACCCGCGCACATATCGAAGATATGACCCGTGCCGATAACTATGGTTTTGTATTCCCGCTTGTCGAAAAATTGATAGAGATCGACCCGGACTGCATTATCCGTTTATGCGATACTCTTGGTATGGGAGTACCCTTTGAAGATGTGGACGAACCATATGGCATCCCGTCAATGGTCAAATACCTGCATGACGAAATGAAAGTCAAGAACATTGAGACCCATGTCCATGATGACTTCGGGTTGGGTATGGCAAACACAATGGCAGGATACTGGCACGGTGCCAACTGGTCAAGCCTCACGTTTTTGGGTATCGGTGAGCGTGCCGGAAACACAGAAATTGAGAAGGTAGTGCTGTTTTTGCATGAGAGGATAGAAGGGTTTGATAAATATAACCTGGAAGCAGTAACTGAGTTTGCCAGGTTCATGGAAAGGGAGATCGGCATCAGGGTGCCCCGTAACAAGGCCGTCGTAGGTAAGAATATATTTGCCCATGAAAGCGGTATACATACAGCCGGGGTCATCAAAAATCCATTCACTTACGAGGCCTACCTGCCAGAGCTCGTGGGTGGGAAGCGGCTGTTGCTGATCGGCGATTCATCCGGACTTGAAGTACTCAGGCATAAGGTAGAAGAGACCCTGAATGAATTGATGGGTGTCAGAGCCAAGGTACTGAAACGAGACCCCAGGCTGAAGGAGATCCAAGACCATATCCACCGGCTCTATGATCAGGAACTAAGAGTATCCAGCATTTCAGATGAGGAATTAAGGGGTTATGTTGAGAAATACTTCATGTTCGAACCGATCGTAGAATCCGAAACCCACGAAAAATCAAATATACGCTGAGAAAATAATATGCTGAAAAAATGATTTACCGGCGGAAAAGGCCGCCGGTCACTCTTGTTTTTTTTAATTTATTCCAATTTAGCTATAATAGCATCACTCATCTCGCTTAGTTTTGCACTGCCGCCCATATCATAGGTGACATGTTTACCTTCTGATATCACTGATTCAGTAGCATCGAAAATTGCCTTTGCCTGTTCCTTCTCACCAAGATAATCCAGCATCCATGCCCCTGCCAGTATGGTGGCTACCGGATTGACCTTATCCTGGCCCGCATATTTCGGCGCTGAACCGTGGGCAGGCTCGAACATGGCATAACTATCGCCAATATTTGCCGAATATATCAACCCGATACTGCCAACCAGTGCACTGCACTCCTCGCTTATCACATCCATGAACAAATTGGTGGACAGCAGGATAGATTCATTGAATATCTGTGGGTTCTTGATCAACTGCTGGGCGATATTGTCAATATGGTATTCCCATACCTCCATGTCAGGATAGTCCTGATGTACTTTTTTCACTTCTTCTAAAAATGTGCCGCAGGTCTGTTTGAGGATATTGCTCTTATGGATGGGCACCACCCTTTTCCAGCCCCTGCGCTTTGCCTCATCAAAGGCATACCTGGCAATAAGGCTGCTCTGGGTGCGGGTTATCTTACGAATGGCAATATAGACATCATCGGTAAGCTTGATCTCTTCACCGATATACAACCCTTCCGTACCTTCCCTGACACACACGAAATCCACATCCCCTAGAGGTTTTGCTGTGTTCGGGAATGTCTTAGTAGGTCTTACATTAGCGTACAGGTTAAATTTCTGCCTGATAGATACGGCAACGCTCTTGGGTGAACCTGCACCGCCTGGTGTTGTAGTGGGTCCCTTGAAACATGCATCGGTCTTTCCAAGCAGGTCCCAGGTCTCCTGTGGAATGAGTGAATCACCACCGTGGGCTTCCCACCAGGTAGCTCCAGCCTCACATGGTATGAACTCTACATTTGTACCGGCAGCCCGGGTAACTGCGATCATGGCATCTACCAGTTCAGGTCCCACACCGTCTCCTTTGATTACTGCTGCTTTTTTACTCATAATATTTCACATCTGCTCTATCATTCAAATCCGGCTATATTTGGTAATTATTTCATTTAAGGGCTTCGAACGGTGTTCATCCAATCGTTGCAAGCTTTAAATGTGTGGATAGAGATTTTTTTTATCTATTCTACTTTATCCTTGTAGTACTGTAACGCTTTTCTTATCACATCAGTTTCGGGTCTGCGATACATGGTATCCATACCTCCATTACCGGAATACATATCCACTCCCCTGATCACCACTGCCGGTGTACCCCAATCACCTTCACCCATCAGGAAATTGGCAAATCCGGCTATCTCATCCACCACTGCTTCATTGGCAACTTCCAGTTCGACCCCGAACAGGTCAGTGCTGCCCCTCCAGTCATGGTGGGTATTGATACCGGCAATCCCCAGGGCAATACCTGTTTGCCCTTCCCGAAACGCCCTGCCGTTGGTATCGGTGATGATAACACTGACCTGTTTGCCTGTCAGCCTGAAAAAATCTCCTTTAAGCTGCCTGGCATTTTCATCCGGATCAGTAGGCAGTAATAATAATCCATGCTCCACATTTGACTCATCAATACCTGCATTGATGCAGACATTCCCGCTTACGTGCCTGACAAGGAAGATAGGGGATTCAATGAAGACCTCTGTACTTTCATTGAGCACTGCCTGGACGAAGGCCGGATCCTTTCCGATTTTTTTTGATATCCTTACGGCTTCAGGTGTGGGAGTTATGGTTTCAGGATCGATAACCAACGCCTGCGCCTTTGACACGATCGTTGAGGCGATCACAATAATGTCATGTTCCTCTATTGTTGTTCGCTGGTGGATGATTCCGGCAAGGTCATGACCCTGTTCTATCAGGGGCATGTTATCCACTGTGAAAACACTTAATTTCAATATTATTCCTCTCACTAATTTTACCTGGATAAACAATGCAGTAAAAATTCATATTTTATGGACTTATGGACTCTACTTACTATTATAGGAACATTTAAATGATTTCCCATATATAAAAAAATTAGTAATACTTTCGATATAGATATATTCAATTAACAAATATTTATCTTAATAATTGAGACTTTAGTTATCCTAATTTGAGACTTTATAGATGAGGTAAAATATGGTTAAAGTTCTGGTAGCAGATGATTCTATTTTAACAAGGACAATGTTAAAAAACATTTTAATAGAAAATGGTTATCATGTTGATGAGGCTGTTAACGGGAACGAAGCTGTTTCCAGGTACGACGAGATCAAACCCGACCTTGTACTGATGGACCTTGTTATGCCTGAAAAGGACGGGTTGAGTGCAATAAAGGATATAATCAGCAAGGATTCCAGCGCAAAGATCATTGTGTGCAGTGCCGATGTACAGGATTTCCGTGTTTCAGAAGCCATAGAAGCAGGCGCTTCTGATTATATCACCAAGCCCTTTGATAAAGAAAAGATCATAGCCGTTGCAGAGAAATGTCTGAAGAGTGCTACCCTGGATGAAGTAAGGCAGGATGTGACCACTGAGCGTGCCATATTGAAAGATTTTATCAAGAACGGCATCCTGAGGGGTATTCAAGCACTTTCCAAGATGATCAATAGAAATGTAAAGGTCTCAATCTCAGATTTCAGGTCAATTGAACTACCAGATATCCCTGGTTATATAGGGACTGATTGTATAGGTGTGAACTATAAACTCACAGGTACCAACACAGGTACTGCTGTCCTGCTGATACCCAAGCAATTTGCCTATGATATCGTATGTGATATAATGGGGGATATTTCAGATGATACTGAGGGTACGGTCAGTTCTGTGTTCAATGAAATGGGAAATGTGTTCATAAATTCATTTCTGAGTACATTCAGCGACCTTCTGGATCTAAAGATCAGTTACGATGCACCGGAAGACGTAACCCAGGATACGATACTGGAAAAATTAAACTCTATCGAGTTCGCTTCTCCGGTATCACAAGCATATATGGTCAAAGGTAAGTATTTTATTGATGATCTAAAATTCAATATGTTCCTTATTCTCTATACTGATATCAAATCCATAGCCTATAAATACGATCTAAAGGACGGGATTAATTACCTGGTCAATGATGACCGGAATTCAGAGAAAAGTTTTGATATGTTCAAGTATATGATAAAACGTGGATACAAAGGATTATGTATCACAAAAAGACATCCGGATGATGTCAGGAAGCTTGTCGGTAATGAAAAACTTCCGGTAGTCTGGCTCGGTACAGAAGATGTCAAAATACCCAATTGTGTATGTACTACCAGTTTGCCCAAGATAGGTAAGGTAGTCCAGTCATTTTATGGAAAAGTCAATAATATCATTCT
>CBDUUM010000097.1:0-5672 GCA_965370445.1 uncultured Methanosarcinales archaeon | reverse complement strand
CAATTGACATTCCATATTCCGACATTGGCAATGAAACCGTGTCGCGTTTCCATTTAGGGAGTTGCCTATATATCTCCATCTTAAGTTCATCGAATCCCAAACCATTTTTTGCAGAGACTGCAACAGGATTTGGAGTAAGGTACCCTACATTTTCGAGTCGCTCATTCAGTTCATTTTCTGTAATTAAGTCAATTTTGTTCAGCACAGTGATGATAGGCACTCCTTTTATTTGTTCCCAAAATGTGTCATGCGAAGTGACAAGTTTTTGCCGCATGATTTCAGGAGATTCACTGGCATCAACAACCAGCAGAATGACATCGGCAAGGAATATCTCGTTCAGTGTTGAACGAAACGCATCGATCATCCAGTGTGGCAGATCTTCAATAAAGCCGACCGTGTCAGTCAAAAGTACACGGCGCCCACGGATATTCAGCGCGCGTGTTATTGGCAGGAGTGTTGTGAAAAGCATATCCTCAACGTGTACATCTTCATCTACAAGTGCATTGAAAAGGGTGCTTTTTCCGGAACTGGTATAGCCTGCAAGTGATACAATTGAAAAACCATATCCATGCCGCTTGATCCGTAGTGATTCGTTGTCCTTTTGGACACTTGCAAGCTCTTTTTGTATTCGGCTTATCCTGCTCCTGATGTCCTGCTCATACGAATCCTCATAACTCCCAAGTCCCATAAACCCGGGACGCTCTTCCTTTATAAGAAGTGACATGATCGCCTTTGCTTTTGGGAGTTCGTACTGTAATTTTGCAAGTTCGACCTGGAGTTTAGAACGTTTTGTGGTTGCCCGCCTGGCAAATATTTCAAGTATCAACTGGAACTTGTCAATTACTTCACACTTGCAGGTCTCGGATATGTTGTATATCTGTGTTGTACTCAACTGGTTGGAAAAGATAATCCCATCGGCTCCCAACTCTTCTATCATCAAGGCAAGTTCTTCAACCTTTCCACGCCCGATCTGGTATTTCCTGTCAGGTCTTCTTGTTTGCGTAACATCGCCAACCACTTTGTAGTTTGCAGATATTGCCAGATCCTGCAATTCAATAAGTTTTCGTATGTTTTTTGACTCATCGTTTGTGGGTTCATTTCGCTGGACAAGTATCACACATTTCATAGTTCATGAGTCCTTCAAACATTCTACAATTGTAATTGTAATTGTAACTATGCTTTCAATTGTAATAAAATTCTATCAACTCTCAATTCCAAGTTCACTTAAAAGAAGATTTCGTGTGCAAAGTGATATATGGTGTGCCAGTTCGATCGAACTACGATCGCCCAGTGATTCCTGATACTTAAACTCGCGCGAGAACATGCTCGCAACCACTCTTTCCGGCTGGTTATACATTTCCCCGTGCTCGGTAATGATGGTGCCCCCAAACTCAATCTCTTTTGCAGTATCTTCAATGACTTGTATGATATCCGTTAACTCAGGTGCCGAGTCCAGCCAGAATGGTTTGATCTTGATCTGGTTCACTCTCTCAATATGTTCGGCAGTGATTGATACGGATACAGCTGCGCATACCAGGTAGTAGCGATCATTGATCTTATGGCGTCCTGATATGTCAACTGCAATTATGTTGTACATTTGTGTGGCTCACGTTTTTGGATTGGTTGGTTGAACTTCTGGTGCTCTTTCAATAATATTGTAACTTACTTTCCGCACATCTCAAAACCGCTTTAATCGTATTTAAGTTAGACTTATTTTCCGGATATGGAAATCCTTATGTGCTTACTCACTTCTCAATGCCTCTACCTGTTTCATCTTTCCAGTTCGCACCCCGCGCCAGCCCCGCTGCTTGTGTGAAGACTGCATGTGGGCGGTGGCCTTGGGTGTTGTTGTGTGCTGCCGGCAGCAGCCATGGCTGTTTAAATATAAAATTTATGAAATATCACGCCGCAAAGGATGCAAAGTTAAGGTTACAATGTCTTTGCGAACTTTGCGCTCTTTGCTGTGAAACCCTTAGCGACAAACTTCAATCTGCGTGTATCTGCGTCTTTTCATGGTTACCATTTCTGTATATTAAAGAAATGACATTAGTATCTACAATTAAGCAGGTCACTGCCGATATTTCGGCTATTATTGTCTGAAAATAATTATTTTCTAAAACTTGTTGAACTCAATGCTGTAAGTGTTTGGGCTTAACATTGCTATTGCTTCTTTTTTCAAACCCTATCATAGTGTATCGTATATAGAGTCTGTAAAGAACTTCGAACAATTTTCATTCCATAAGAACCACTCCGGTTATTCTTATTTGATTTTACATCAATAAAAATTACTGATTAACTAATATAATATGCTGATGAAAAATGACTGCGCTTGAAAAAATATTCGGACGGACTGCACAAATGACAGTCCTTGAAAATCTTATTAAGCACCAGAATGAATCCACTTACCTTTCAGGAATCGCAGAAGAGACCGGACTGTCACATTCAAGTGTGGGACGAGTGATCGACCCATTGCTAAAAGTCGATGTTGTTATTGAAAAACGGCTTGGTAAACAGATCCGTACATTCAGGTTGAATATGGATAACAAAACCACAAAACTGATACTGGATTTTCATACAAAACTGAATAGCGAATTACAATGACTTATGGCTCATTTAATATAATGGTCTAAGCCTCGAAGCATCCGAAAGGACTCTCATAAAGATATCTTACCAGGGATTCAGACCCGTCGTCTGTCCCCTCTGTACTGCCGAACAGAATACTTGACAATGAAGGCTTATTCTTATAAGTCACAGTCGGCTTACCTTCGATACCACCCAGTCTTGCGGCCACATCAATAGCATCATACAGGTTCCCGGTCTCATCCACCAGCCCCAGTTCCACAGCCCTGCTTCCCGTATATATCCTGCCGTCGGCCAAGTCTTTCACTTTAGACCTGCTCAAGCCCCTACCGCTGGCAATCTCATCAACGAAACGATCGAAAACTTCCAGGACCACCTCTTCTGAATATTGCTTTTCATCATCGGTCAGTCCTCTCCAGTTGGCACCCATATCCTTGAAATCTCCGCTTTTTGCCACGTAAAAGTCCACTCCCTCATTATCAAAATACTCAGAACTGTTCTCGAACACCCAGATAACTCCAATACTGCCTGTCATTGTATCCGGATTGGCGATAATGTGGTCTGCCGGTGCTGAGATATAATAAGCTGCACTGGCTGCCACATCACCCATTGATACCACAACAGGCTTATGTTCCTGTGCTTTTTTCACCTCTGAAACGATCTCCTGGGCTGCAGCAGGTGTGCCGCCAGGGCTATTGATACGCAGCACTATGGCCTTCACATTCTTATCATCAGCAGCATCCTGGATGCTCTTGCTGATCTCTTCTGATGTGGCATACCCGAACCCTCCTGGCAAATTACCTGTTATCATAGTACCCTGGACATATATTACAGCAACCTTATTGGAATCCATTGGTAAGGTACCGAAATCTCCAAAAATAACGAAAAAGCTCCCGCCAATTATTATCAATAGTCCCACGATCACCAGCAGATAGATCAAAACGCGTCCTGCTCTTGAACCCTTTTTTCCTGGTTTTGTAACGATAGCCTGTGTGGGACCTGCCGGTCCGGTATCAATTTGGCTGGTAAGCTCAGTACCACCCATTTGTCCCTCATCGACTGGCATACTACTCCGGTCCGTGTTTTCATCTTGCTGGAACATATTATTCCTGAAGGATATATTCTGCTGGGATATTATAAAATAGTAGGTATGCCCGGGCGGCAGTCAATGATTTAACCACTATAACCTTCCGGGTTCCAGAATGGATAAAACAACTCATTTCATGTTTTCGATCTGGTAGTCCACTATCGCATGTTCCATATAGGAAGCATGGCCTATCTCGATCAACTTACTTGTAACAGCAAGCGGGTCGCCATCCATGGTAATATCACCGTTGTCGATCAATATGGCCCTGTGAGCAACTTCATTCACGAAATCCATATGATGGCTGATTAATATAATGGTTGTCCCGAACTTTTCACTGACAACTTTCAGGGAATTGGCTACTTCCCGCAACGTAATGGGGTCCAGGTCGCCAAAAGGCTCATCCAGCAGCAGATAATCAGGATTTGTTATCATGGCCAGTGCCAGTGCCGCTCGTACATTCTCCCCACCGCTCAACTGGTATGGTTTGGAATCCAGGACTGACATCGGGAGTTTCATTGCAGCAAATATCGGCCCGGCATGCTTAATAACCTCATCTAAAGGACCACTGGGGAAGAGCACGCTGATAATATCCAGGGAATAGCCCATTCTTTCCAGTTCTTCCTGCGCACTTTCCCCTCCGACATCTGTTAACCTGTATATTGCATCCAGATGTTCATCAGGAATACCCAATTCTTTTGCTTTATCCCTTGCAGCTTCTAATACATGCATACCCTTGACACCCAGCTTATAGGCCAGTTGGTGTTTAATTGGCGTATTCGGGTAGAGGGCGAATTCCTGGTACATAATGCTGGTCCGTCTGCGCAGTTCCATTCTATCAGGAGAGTAAATAGTGGTATCCACCCATTTACCATCAAGCATGAAATTTGTCTCGCCCTCGTCAGGATATATAAGCCCGTCCATTGCATGCAGCAGCGTGGTCTTACCTGCACCACTGGGTCCGATAAGTGCAGTGATCTCGCCTTTTTTGAATTCCACGTTCATATCCTCTATATCCAGTACTTCTCCCTGCCGTACCAGGAAATAACGCTGGCAAAGGTCCTCTACCCTTATTACGACCTTATCTTCTTTCAATTCAGGCAGTGGGACTTCAGGTTTCATATCTTTAAGGAAATCTTCAATAAGGTCATCCGGTTTTCCCTCTTCTACAATCTTGCCTTCTTCCAGCCATATCAACTTATCTGCAAGATAACTGTGTATCTCAGGCAAATGGGAGACGATTATGGTAATGATCCCGGTCTTCTGCTGGACCTTCTTGATAGTATCAAGGACCTCCTGTTTAGTAGCAGGACAGGTCATGGTAGCGGGTTCATCCAGTAATAGCAACTTTGGATTGGCTGCGATCTGGCGTGCGATCAATAACCTCTGTTTCTCGCCTCCGCTAAGAACAGGTGAGTAATGTTCAGCCTTGTGCTCAAGACCCACGAGTTTGAGGAATTCCATACTCTCGGCATACAGATCTTCATAATCGGGATGTTCCTTTGATGGCAGTGCTTCATGGCCCACACGTAATGAATACAGGCGTCTGATAATGTTCTCTATAGCAGACCCGGACCATAGACCGAAATTCCTCTGTAAATGGATGGCGGTCATACCTTTCATCGCCATCATGTCTTCGTATGGGGAGTCAGGGGTCAGGGTAAGGTTATCCAGTTGTATTTCACCCTCATTAAAGTGCTCTATACCTCTTAACACCATCATCAAGGTTGTCTTACCGCTACCGCTTCTCCCCATTATCCCGACAATCTCGCCATCATTCACTTCAAAATTAATACCATCAAGTGCCCTAACTGTAGCATCTTCCAACTCGTAGTCTTTTACAAGGTTTTTAACTTTAAGCATCACAGACGTCCTCCTAAGTTTTTCATTAAGCCGCCCTTTATCTGAACTTCATTTAACAGGTAATAGTCATTATTAATGAGAGTTATTCTTCATGCTGTGGTTCCATATATTCATTACGGTAATAGCTTATGAAAATGTTTGTTTC
>CBDUUM010000096.1:0-5692 GCA_965370445.1 uncultured Methanosarcinales archaeon | reverse complement strand
ATTTACTTGATAAAAAAGTACTAAGACCATATCATCCTGACCATCTGGCAGTTATTGCACAAAGAACCTGCAAAGAACCTGACATGTTCTAATAAATCCTTTAGATTCTGAAGGAAATAATCAGTTAATTCCTATATATTATCCCCGCTGGATACGATCTTCAATCTTTTCGCTCCATCGATCTCATTAATAACCATTGCAGTAGAATTTGGCACCAGTGATTCCCACTCCTCACCAGCCAGCATCCTGCGGCGTATCTCAGTGCCTGAATATCTCTCCCGTTTGAATAGTGGTGACTGCCTTACCTCAAATCCTGCTTCCTCGAACAGCCGTATCACTAACGGGTTGTTGGAATACACCACCGTAAAAGGAGGTGTCATAGAAATAATATGGGACACCCAGACTGAATTGCGCCGGATATCCTCAATGGGTATTATGTAGTGCTTAACACCCAAGGTCTCCAGTGCTTCGGTCATCATCAGCACCCGCTCACCTGCTGTGAACAAATCATCAGGCTCATGGCTCGCCTGTGCACTTCCGATGCCGATTATGATTTCATCTACTTCTTGTGCTATCGACTCAAGCACGTTCTGGTGTCCCAGGTGGTATGGTTGGAACCGTCCTATGTAGAATGCTCTTCTGGAGTCCATTCTCCGCCAGCCCAGACTACCTCATTGAACTTCTCATAGTCCCATGCATTATTCTTGTGTTTTTGGGCTGCAAGTTTCACGACGATATCCATAAAGATGGGTTTGTCGTGGTATTCCATTCCCTTGACTTTATCCAGGTATTCCTTGCCTATATCATTTCGGATAAAGATGGTACTCCATCCATCCGGACTGCCTATGCTACCGACACTGATATCTGCGTAATAGGACGTGTAATCCATACAGTGATGGCAGGGTTTACGGGCCAGGTGAGCAATTTCCTTGATAGGGACTAACGCTTTATCGTCAGCGGTCTCTGCTACGAACTTGCCTTTTGCAAAGTCAAGTTTCTTTACAGTTTTCGGATCCAAACCCATAATCTTAGGTATGATATTCTCTCCCATATCATCATAGGTAAAGCTCTCCATACATATCAGGCCAATAACCAGCTTGATCTTATCAGTAAGGTTCTCCCGTAGCAGTGAAGCTGCATGCGCCTGACAGGGAGTGCCAACCACAGCGATCTTTTCATATTTCTTAAGTACTTCACGTAGACTGGATAATACAGGTTCATAGGTATATTTGGTACCGGCTGCACTGGCCACCTGTTCGGCGCTGGTCAGCACCACTACCTCGGTCTCCCAATCTTCATTCCGTGAAACACTAAGGGCAGCATCTATCTCACCCTGTTCAAATAGTGATTTCAGGATACCGGTAACGGCTCCACCATCCTGGCCGTGTATGGAACTCTTGCCTATCCGCTGGTCGATGACATTATCTAATTCATCATCACCCGGGAAGCCATCAAGAATTGGGCAGATACGCTCACAGGCCAGACAGTTCTGGCAGGCCAGACATGTGTCACAATCTACATAACATTGCCTGTTGGCACAATAATTGTCTTCCCTGCTGATCTCACTGAAGAGTTTGACCACAGTAGGTTCATCTACGGTAGGAGTGAACTTATCATAGTTCGCTTTATCGTACAACTGTACCTTGGCTGCCTGCATAGGGCAGATGGCTTCGCATCCGCCGCATGCAGTACACAGTGAATTTTTTATTACCTGGTATATCTTCGGGAACCCCATTTGTGGTGCGGGGATCTCAGCGCTCACCTACTTGCCTCCGATTATTTCCTTACCGAAGAGTTTGATCGATTTCTCCTTATTCGGACCGATTGGTGAACCGCATACGATCTGGGTCACACCGATCTTCTGGAGATTGGCAACTTTTTCAGCGCATGTTTCAGGTGTTCCGCAGATGCTGAATGAATCCATCATAGCGTCTGTCACCAGGCCGCCCATCAGTGCACCAAAGTCTCCTTTTGCAATAGCTGCACCAATTTCTCCTTTTGCTGCAACATCGATACCATGGCGTTCAAGCACCATATCAGGTGAACCTGCAACAATGAATGCAACCACGATCTTAGCTGCACCAACGGCCTTTTCTGCATTCTTGTCAATGGAGAAGCATGCATATGCACCTACATCAACTTCTTTCGGATCCCTGCCTGCTTTCTTGGCACCGGCTTCTATTGCTTTGATGGCAATTTCGAAGTCCTTGGGGTGGGAAGCGTTGATCAACACACCATCTGCTACTTCACCTGCAAGTTCCAGCATCTTCGGACCCTGTGCACCCAGGTAAATAGGTATGTTGCCTGCCTTGAAAGCCATCTTGGCTCCTGCAATCTTGACCCTCTCGCCGTCAATGTTTACCTTTTTACCGGCAAAGAATTCCCTGAGAGCCTGAACTGATTCTCTTGATGTAAGTAGCGGTTTTTCCCATGCGATGCCCATTGCATCAAATGTAGCCTTGTCACCGGGACCGATACCCATTATAGCCCTGCCACCGGAAATATCATTGATTGCAGCAATACTGGATGCTGTCATTGCAATGTTTCTTGTGTACGGGTTGGTTACTCCTGTTCCCAGTTTAATCTTGTTGGTACTTAAGGCCAGTACAGCCAGGGTAGTATAAACATCCCTGTTGTTGTAATGGTCTGTAATCCACACATTGTCAAATCCCTGATCTTCTGCTAACTTCGTATATTCAGCCAACTTCAGAACGGGGTCACTCGGTACAAATTCTATTCCATACATGTATGTCCCTCCATTATAGTAAAAGTATTGATTCATTAATAACTTAAAAGCATATTGGTTTTATCCTGAAAAGCAAAAGATGAAGCATTTGGTAGAAATACAATATTTGTAATGGGTTTAATTGAATAACAAATAATTGACAACAGGTGAATTAGTTACTATGAGACTGGACGCATTTTTAGTAGAACAGGAAAAAGTAGCCAGTCGGGGCAGGGCCCAGCGTGCAATTACCAGTGGCCTGGTAAGGGTTGATGGGAAAATAATCCTCAAACCGTCCAGGCAAGTCGGATATGAAAACCATATCGAGGTGAAAGAGGATATTGACGTGCCGGCAGGATACCTGAAACTCAAAGATATCCATGACCGTACCGGCATGATACACCCCGGAGATGTTATACTGGACCTGGGTTCCAGTGCAGGAGGTTTTCTCATGTTCGCATCAGGGATTGCCGGGAGTGTAAAAGGCATCGAGTACAGCGAAGAGTTCATGCCGCATCTTAATAATATTGCCAGGTCCTATGACAATATTACCGTTGTGCAGGATAATGTATTTACCATGCCCCTGTCATTAATGTCTGATAAACCAGTGGACGTGATCTTTAACGATATTACTGTTGAGCCCATTGATTCCATCAAAGTAATGGCAAGGGTCTTACCACTACTGAAATCAGGCGGTCGTGTGCTGCAGGTCTTAAAACTTCCTGACAGGTCGGTCCTTGATGAGTGCACTGACAGGCTAAAGGAACTGGGATTAACGATCCAGCATATATTGGAGCCTGAACAGAGAGAAGTTTATGTGATAGCAATACGAAATGGTAAGAGCGAGGCGAAATAATAAATGGCAGGTATATGCAGCATATGCGGAAAAAAAGAGATGCTGCCCTATAAATGCAAGTACTGCGGCTGGACATACTGCTCTGAACACCGCCTGCCAGAGAACCACAACTGCCCTGGTCTGGAAAAACTCAAGACACAGGTAAGGGACAGCGGCAGTATCATGTACCAGCCCGAACCGGAAACCACGAAAAAATATACCATTGGTTTACCGGGACTGGGACATAGGGGGAAGTCACCGTATGCCATCCCTATATCCAGGAACTACTCACTGTATATCATAATGGCATGTGTGGCGGCATTTTTTTTGCAGAAATTAATCCCGGCATTTACGGGTCTGTTCCTGCTGGTACCCGAACTGGCTGCAGTTCGCCCATGGACTATTTTCACGTATATGTTCCTCCACGGAAGTGGCGGTCACCTGTTCTTCAACATGCTCGTACTGTTCTTTTTTGGTCCCACCCTTGAGAGGAAGATTGGAAGTCATAAGTTCCTGGTCGTGTATTTCGGGGCCGGATTGTTATCTGCTCTGGGACATATGATATTTTCAGGCTCACCGGTAGTAGGTGCCAGCG
Organism: uncultured Methanosarcinales archaeon; assembly: GCA_965370445.1. Taxonomy (GTDB): domain Archaea; phylum Halobacteriota; class Methanosarcinia; order Methanosarcinales; family Methanocomedenaceae; genus Methanocomedens_A. Next base: position 1,537 of record CBDUUM010000096.1, on the reverse strand, counting down.
GGGCCATATACGGAGTATTTGCTTGTCTTGCACTGCTGGATCCAGATATACGAGTTTATGTCTATTTCTTCCCTATGAAGATCACACAGGCACTGGTACTGTTTGCCATCGTAGATATACTGATGATGGGGTCCAATGATATGATAGCCCATGCTGCACACCTGTCCGGACTGGTGTTCGGACTGTATATGGGTTTTAAAATAAAGAAAGAAATGAAACAGTCAGTATGGTGATTGCATTTAGTCGCAAACTATGATTGCATTTAGTCGCAAAGTATAATACTCACAAAGTTGAATACCAGATTGCAGGAGCATAGCAACAATGGCTAAGAAAAAGTCAAAAGGAAAAACAAAGAAAGAACCAGCAGCAAGCCCTAAATCCAAAACCGTATTTCCGTTCTATTCAGAAGACAGATGGAACAACTGGATAGAGCAGGTCAAAGAGAGTGGTTTTGAACTCAATGAAGACGAAGATCCGGGCGACTCCGGCAAGATATTTGTCAATATGGAAGATGACATAATCCTTGCATGCCTGAAGGTCATTGCTAAATACCAAAATAATGAGTTAACGGTGGACGGGGCCTTCGATGCCCTGGTTGTGGCCAAGAATATTGTATTGAACCCAATGGATTCGATCAGCGAGTCAATTGACCTTATGCTCGATTCATTGCAGACCTCATTGATCGGTGTTTTTGCTTCCTGCGAGTGTTATATAGATGGTGCTTATGACAAGTCGGCTGATCTTACCCCGATCATAAAAAGTGCATTGGAAGCAGAGGAGGCAGATGACCCGGGAACTGCTATTGGTTATATTGCCACCATCGGGGCCAGCGTTATGGCCGGGGCCGAAATCCCTGAGGATGCTGTATCAGATATGCCTTACGGCCTTGTCGCCGAATGGATAGACGGTATAGATTCCATAGCCGCCGCCATGATGGGGGATGACAGTTACAAGTTCGATGAGCCTGATGAATAAATAGTATGTTGTTCATTTTTTTCCGGGGGTTTTAGTTTTATGCTGCTTCACCAGGTCATGGGCCTGGATAATGATGAAAACCTGTTCCTGCCTGAAGAAAGTTACAGCAGCATGAACGACCTCTACCGGACCCTGGGATTTATGGAACAGATGGTACAGTCCCAGGGGATTGACGGCAAGGTCAGGGCCGTGCAGGACGGTGAAGATATCATCTGTCTGACAATAAATAACCCGGCTACCCCGGAATATCCTTCTTTTTGGGCAGTGTTCACCAATGTGGTGGCCAAATCCGGTATCCAGTCAGCGGCTGCGGGACAATTTGGTGGGCTGGCCTCTGTTTTATTGCAGGCTGCTGATGATATGGACTTTATCGATGCATCGGCCCGGGAATTGATAGGTGCATTACAGGAATATTTTTCCATTGCCCTGGTTGGAGGACAGTTATGTGATGGCTGCGTTAAGCCCACTGAAACCTATGACATGGTGTACCTGGATACCAGGGTTCAACGGTTGGATGAGCTGTTTAAAAAACTTGGTGATAAGTTCGATGCATCGGGCAAGG
>CBDUUM010000095.1:0-5704 GCA_965370445.1 uncultured Methanosarcinales archaeon | reverse complement strand
GTATCAATATTAGTGAACAGGATACTACCCGCTCCTACCCCTTCCATCTGCCGCCCCAGTTCAGGAGGGGAAAAACGGGATGTCTTTGCCCAGCCGTGGGTGGTCACCATGCCGTTTTTAGCATCAAGCGATACCATGATATGCTCCTTCCCGTGAAGGTTAGACATCTCCCTGACAAAACCGGGATTATTCACAGCGGCAGTGCCGATGATTACCCTGTCCACACCTACACCCACAAGGGCCTCCACATCCTTTGATGTGCGTATACCACCGCCAACTTCTACCCTGACATCAGTGGCATCTATTATCCTTTCAACCACCTGCGCATTGATCCTCTCACCCTCTATGGCACCATCCAGGTCAATGAGATGCAGTGTCTGTGCCCCTTCATCGATCCACCTGAGCGCTTCTGCAATGGGGTCATCCAATGAAACCAGTTCGGTCCCGGGTATACCCTGCACCAGTTGCACACATCTTCCACCTCTAAGGTCCACTGCCGGTATTACTTCAAATTTCATAGCCCTGTATTTCCACTGCAATAAATTAAAAGTTGTGATTTCCCGTCACACCATGCCCACTAACATCAACACAGCCACCAGGCACATTGCACCCGACGCATCTACAATACTGGACATCATGGGAATGCTGTGGTTATCAGGGTCCAGCCTGAGCTTATGGGCAGTGATGGCAACATAATATCCCACCAGGTTCACGATTGTAACTGCGATCAGACCCGCCGAAGTGCTGATAAAGATCATGCTTCCAAGGCCAGGGGAGCCAATCCCTATCAGGATACTGGCCGCATAAGCCGATACCCCTACCAGGGGGAACACCACCAGTGAATAGATATATATCAGCAGGAAGTTTGGAATTATCTGTTTACCAGGAAACATACCAGGTTCGAACATACCAGTATGCAGCATCGAGGACAGCCTGGATGTAAGTATCCCTCCAAGTGCATTATTATCTTCAAGGAACAGGGGTACCATCACAAGCAGGGCAGGTAGCATAAGGAAGCCATCAAGTCTTGAATTTATTATCAATCCGGCAAGAGTGCTCATGAACCCGGCTAGCAGCAGCATGGGAACACTTTCGTAGATTATACGCTGCATGATGTCAAAGCCCGACCTTATTGTCAACAACAGGCATGCTGCAGCCAGTACGCCGAACAGGATGAACAGGATAGTATGGTATCCTGAAGAGTTCCCGCCTATCAATATCACGGCCAGGAACAGTGCGGGAAGGGTAACCATATCCCCTGCTGCCGTAATTATTGGCGCACTCATATTATCAATATCCCAGCCCCGCTTATGGCCGGTTACCGCTACCCCCACGGTGATAAGGAGTACGAAAAAACTTGAGATGATCCCACCTATCATGGAGATCAGCACGAACTCTACCAGGCCGATACTTTCTATTTTCAGCAGGAGGGCAACCCCCCAGGCCATGAGACCCAGTGCGAAGGATATCAATACGCTATTGATCATTGAGGCATAGATATTCTGGCTCAGGATGCTGTATGGTTTTAGCGATGTGCTGAACATACCTGTATGCAGCGCCGTACCAAGCCGTGACCCCATGGCCCCGAAGATATTTCCCCTCATACCTATGGCAGGGGTGATGAGAAGTATCAGGGCAGGCAGCGATTCCAGTATTCCTGTCATCTTCCCCAGTACCATCCCTGCTACCAGGCTCATGAGACTCATGAGTAAAAGACTAAAAAACCCTTCCTTCAATGTGGAGGGTGTAATATGATATCTGAGAGATTGAGCAAATGATATTTCATTTATAATCTCTTCCTCAAAATCTGGCAACATTTATCCCTCATCGGTGGTTTTATGTATCGTTAACATAAATAGACTGCTGTTTAGGTAGATTTATTATGTCAAAGAAGATCGAACACTGTTCCCAGAACATGAAAGAACTGCTTGTGGGAATGAAAGATACTTCTGAACTGATGCTGGACCTGGCCTATTCTGCTGTTATCTATGATGATGAGGATATAGCAGAAGAAGTGATCCGTCTGGAAGAAAAGATGGATACTCTTGAATACCACATGAAGATCACTGCCATGCAGGCCGCCCGCCGTATAGATGAAGCACATCAGCTTTCCGGGGTATTGAAAGCCGCATCAGCAGCAGAGAATATTGCCAATGCTGCAGGTGATATCGCAAATATCGTGCGCCTGAAGATGGGTATTCCCACTGAACTGAAGGCTGATATCAGGGAAGCCGAGGAAACGGTTACAAGAGTTACTATCGAACCGGACAGCCCTGTGATTGGAAAGACACTGGGTGAACTGAGACTTGAGATAGAAACTGGGATGGGTGTGATAGCCATACGCCAGGGTTCTTCCTGGATATATGATGTGGAAAAGGATACAACGATCCTGGCCGGTGACATATTGTTTGCAAGGGGTCATGATGAAGGACTGCCCATTTTCACAGAATTCGTTACAGGTAAACCCTTTGTAAAGCGTGATTATACACCCACCGAGCCTATTGAAGACCTTGAAAAGGCAGTGGACATTGTTGTGGAGATGAAGAACAAGTCTGAACTTTCTGTGGGGCTTGCATATTCTGCTGTTTTATTCTACAATAAGGACCTCGCTAATGAGGTAGAAATCCTGGAAGAAGAGATGGACCAGATGAAATACGAACTCCAGCACTGGGTACTTGAGAGTGCCAGACATGTGGAGGACGTTGATATTCTCAGGGGCCTACTCCACCTGGCCAATGCCTCGGAGTTCATCTCGGATGCTGCTTATGAGATAGCTGATATTGTGCTCCGGGATATCGAACTGCACCCTATTTTCATGATGGCGGTCAGGGAGTCTGATGAAGTAATGACCAAGATCAATGTGGCTGACTGTTCTCCCATTGTCAATATGACCCTTGGTGAACTGAAACTTGAGACTGAGACCGGCATGCATGTAATGGCAATAAAAAGAGGTAGCCGGTGGATTTACAGGCCCGGTTCAAGAACGAAGATAATAAGTGATGATATACTGATTGCCAGGGGTTCGCATGATGGTGAAACCCAGCTATTCGAGATGACGGGCTGTCATGTTGAACCAGATGAAAATTAAACTTGTCTCTCAAACCTGTCTTTCAAATATCCACTGGAAATCAATAGCAGTCAAATCGATTATCATAGTACCCATGAAAAGATTAATCAGTAAGCTATTGATTTCCCCATCAAGTTAGAGTAATTAGAAAAAAGAAAAGACAAAAAAAGTTTTATTGGAATTTTTTATTCCTTTAATATCAGTATCTCTGTTGCTTTGATCACTGCTTCTACTTTATCGCCTTCTTTTAGATTAAGCTCTTCCACCGCCTCTTTAGTTATCATCGAGGTTAGATTCGCAGATTTGGAGATTTCAATTTTTACAGTGGAAGCAACCGTACCGTTCTCTATTTTCGTTATAACGCCTTCGATCTTATTTCTTGCACTTATTGCTATTTTAAACACATCCTATACTTTTTGCAATTCCTGCCATACAATTATGATTACACTGAATTACAATGAGTAACAGTATAACATATTATCTAAATCTATCTATTGAGTAGGTCATCGATCAGTATCTGACCTGACTTTCAAATATTGGGGAAAAACAATATCAAGCAGCGCAATCAAAGATGTTTACAGTTCCATGCCATATACCTGCAGAAGATCATCCCTATGATGCACAGCCAGGATTGGAACATTAGCAGCTTGATAATCTTCTAAAGCCTCTCTTTCACTTCTTCATAGAACTCACACCACTCATCGAAGTCGCAGCCCGAGTTCCACGGCATAGCATCCCGAAACTCCAGCACCAGATCGTAGTATTCCTGCGGCATCCAGGGTGCTTTGAAGTCGAACTGGTCAAAGTCGCCCCAATCCTCAAGAGTGGTAAGCGGCAGCATACCGTGCTTAAGCGCCACCTCAAATAAGCGGGTGCCCGGGTATGGTACAAAGAACGAGAACAGTATATCCATGTGCTCCAACCGATCCTGTTCGCCGTACACGCAGATCATCCTGTGGATGGCCTCCAGTGTTCTTTTTATCTCATCCCGCGTGTCAATACCCGGGATACCCACCATAAAAGAAGAACGGACGTCGATATCGTGCCTGATGCATTTGCGGGTGCAAATCTCAATGTGCTCCACTTTTGCGCCTTTGTTCATGGCATCAAGGGCCACCTGGCTTCCGCTCTCTGTGCCTATGAACACCTCGCAAACACCTGCCTTCCGGGCAAGGGCCAGCATTTCGTCATCCAGCCTGGACAGTTGCTCCATCCTGGCATTGACACTGGTCAGGCGCAGGCCCAGGTCCTTGTCGATAAGCAGGCGGCAGAGTTCTTTTATCCGCCCCACATTCAAGAAAAAGTCGCTGTCACGTATCATGAATGTGTCGATGTTGTAGGTCGTGGACAGGTGTTCCAGTTCTGATACCACAGTTTCGGGCATAAGCCCTGTCCAGCGCCTGCCGCAAAAGATTGGCTCTGAGCAGAAGGAGCAGCCTGCTGCACAACCCTGGCTGATGTAGTAGTCAAGGCAGCGTTTGCCGAACTTGTAGTCTTTAACGTGGCTCTCCACGTCGATCATGTCGTAAGGGATGGGGGGGAATAGGTTCAGGTCAGTAAATTCCTGATCCGGGTTGGTGATGATGTGGCCGTCCTGTTTGTAGGATATACCGGCCACCCCATCCAGGGGTTGGTTCTGGTGAAGCCGGTGCACTACTTCCTTGAATGTGAGTTCGCCCTGCCCCCTGACCACGATATCTACGAAGGGGTTTTGTAGTGTCTGCTCGGGCTGGGTGGTCGGGTGGTACCCGCCCCAGATGATTGGCAGGTCAGGATACTGCTCCCTGACGGCGGCGCATACATTGAGGCCGTCCCTGATCTGGTAGCAGGTCATGCTGCTGACGGCAAAACACAGGGCGTCCTGGCAGGCTTTTAGTATCTGCTCGGTATAATCTGGGTCGGTCACGGCGTTGAAGATGCGGATGTTGAAGTCGTGCCTGACCATGCGGGCCAGTGCAAGGAGGGAGAGTGGGACGTTGAGAAGTGGGACCTGCAGGGATGTGGTCTTTTTGTTGAGTATAGCTATCTGGTGTTTTACTGGCATTGGGTTGAACAGTAGAATGGTGGGTTTGTGGGAAGGCATTGGGATCACGACTTTTTGAGGAAAGTAGGATGAGGTGAAGGATAAAGGTTATGGTGTTGTTTGGAGAACTTGCCGCAAAGGGTGTGATGTTTACGAAGACGGTGTTACTTTTGACTTTGCGTGCTTTGCGTGCTTTGCGGTGCATCATTTCATAAAAATTATATTTTAACAGCCATGGTCGCCGCCGGCAGCACCAATTTGTCATGAATGGACGATCATAATTGTCAGCAAAGCAGCATGGTAAATAATTTAACCAGCCTCAACATTTAATAAAGATAGTCATATTGAACCAAGGGGTTTTTAGACTTAACAAACGAAATGAAGCAACTATTGAATTTAACAATAAAAGGAGAAGTGCTACGATATGAAGAATGTTGAAATGACACAAGATGGAGAAATTTTAACTATTAAAGTTGATTTGTCTAAAGAGTTTGGCCCATCATCTTCTGGCAAAACTATTATAATTGCATCGACTGAGGGTAATCAGTCAATTCCTGATAAGGAAGATATCAAAATCGGATTGAATATTTATAGGAAAAAATAGTCTGATAAAT
>CBDUUM010000094.1:0-5742 GCA_965370445.1 uncultured Methanosarcinales archaeon | reverse complement strand
GCAGGTCAATCGGCCGCCATTCGCTCTCAACCAGTGCAGCATCAAGCCACTGTGCCATCTCCTGTGCGTTTCCTACTGTGGCAGAGAGTGCGATTATCTGGACATCCGGGTTCATTTGCATAAGCCGTGCAAGGGTGACCTCCAGGGTCGGGCCCCTGTCAGGTGAATCAAGCAGGTGCACCTCATCTGCCACAATTACCGTAATATCCTTTATCCAGGGTGCACCGTTGCGTATCAGTGAATCGGTCTTCTCTGAAGTTGCAACAATAATATCCCTCCTGCCCAGCCATTCGTCCCTGGAATCCAGGTCACCGGTGGAAACCCCTGCCTGTACGTCCAGTTCCTGAAATTCCCTGAACCGTGTATATTTCTCTGATGCCAGTGCCCGGAGGGGCACGATATACAGGCACTTTCCGCCATTGATGATAGACTTTAGCATTGCCATCTCAGCTATCATGGTCTTACCAGATGCCGTGGGCACGGCTGCAAGAATGTTTCGCCCTTCAAGCAATCCGGCTTCAACAGCCTTTTCCTGGGGCGGGTAAAGTTCAGAGATGCCGGACTCAGTATAGAATCCTTTTACAGCATCGGGAATGTCAATCTCAGAGATTTTCATAAATAGTGTAACTTAAAGGTTTAAGTAGATATAAAGACATTTTGCAATTCAGTTTAAACACTTTATTTTATCATTTACCAAAGGTGGAACCAATGTACTCAGAAAGGATCAAAAATCTCCCCCCTTATCTTTTTGCAGCCATAGATGAGGCAAAGGCCAAAGTAATTGAAAAAGGCGTGGATGTGATAGACCTGGGTGTTGGTGACCCGGATATGCCCACACCTGATAATGTCATCCAGGCCCTGTATAGATCTGCACAAAACCCGGACCGGCATAAATACCCTTCATATATCGGCATGCTGTCCTTCAGGGAAGCCGCAGCAAAGTGGTACAAAGAACACCTGGGTATTGAACTGGACCCTGTCTCCCAGGTGCTGACCTTGATAGGCTCAAAGGAGGGTATCGCTCATATATCACTGGCATTCATAAACCCTGGAGAAATTGCCCTGATCCCGGATCCCGCATATCCTGTGTATAAAATAGGCACACAGTTTGCTGATGGAAAGCCCTTTATTATGCCTCTGCTTGAAGAAAATGGCTTTCTGCCAGACCTTGATGCAATTCCCAAGGATGTAGCAAAACTGGCAAAACTAATGTTCCTGAACTACCCGAATAACCCAACATCGGCCATAGCACCGGAAAAGTTCTTTGAAGATGTAATTGAGTTCGCAAAAGAGAATGAGGTCATCATCGTTCATGACAATGCTTACAGTGAAATGACATTTGACGGTTATAAGGCACCAAGTTTCTTACAATTTGACGGCGCCATGGACGTGGGTATTGAGCTGCATTCCCTGTCAAAGACCTATAATATGACCGGATGGAGGATAGGGTTCGCTGTGGGCAATGCAGAAATCCTGAACGGCCTGGGCAAGGTCAAGACCAATGTGGATTCCGGGGCCTTTGAAGCGGTACAGGAGGCAGGGATCGAGGCAATGCAGGGCCCCCAGCAGTGTATCAGTGACATGAACAAGATATACACACAGAGGCGGGACGCCCTGATGGTAGGATTAAAGGAACTGGGTATTGATGTCCAGCCGCCTAAGGCTACATTCTATGTCTGGGCCCCGGTACCTGAGGGTCATGATTCAATGGGCTTTTCAAAGATACTGCTGGAAAAAGCAGGTATCGTGGCCACACCTGGCGTGGGTTTTGGTGATTATGGTGAGGGGTATGTGCGTTTTTCCCTGACTCAGTCAGTGGAGCGGATAAATGAGGCCGTTGAACGAATGGGACAGCTGAAAATATAGAGTAATGAGACACCTGGAATTATCGAGTAGTATATTGAGTAGTATATCTTGTGTTTCCGAATGGAAAATTTCATAACGAAGTATGTTAATATCTTAGTTGGTTCAAATGACAATCAAGAATGAAATTTTGGATAGGGTGGATTCAGGAATCACTGGTTACAATGATTTGTTAAATGGTGGCTATTTCAAAAAGACAGTAAATGTGGTTTCCGGGGAATCAGGGACTGGTAAAACTGTATTTGGCTCCCAATTTTTGTATCATGGCGTCCAGAACAATGAAAAATCCCTTTGTATTATGACTTCCGAATCAGCAGAATGCCTGAAAAAGGAGATGTATTCTTCATTCAAATGGGATTTCTGGGATATGGAGGAATCGGGTAAGATAACATTTGTTGATATAGCCGACCCTGAACTCAGGTTACAGAAGACTATTGATATGGCACCTATGGAACTTATCCTGAGCTTTAAAAAGCTCCTTATCCGTAAGATTGAAGAGGTTAAACCTGACAGGGTATTTATTGATGCTATTGAGGCTATGTTACTTGCAATTGATTCTCCTTACAAATTAAAGACACTAGTAGATGACCTGTTCGGTGTGCTAAGAAGATATGATATTACTACTGTCGTCACTGTAGGGACGACCTTCCATGTTGAGTCTGTTGTAGAATACGGCGCAGACTCGGTGACACGCCTTGGTCGGGTAGTTTCAGGTAACAACTTACAGCGTTCCATCTATATAGCAAAACTAAGGGGTTCGGGTACATTAAACGAGATACGTGTACTGAATATATCTGATAATGGTATCAGTATACTGGACCAATCACCCTACTCATCTACTATTTAGGATTAGTTGCTAAAGGCTTAGAAAATGCGAACGAAGTGAGTATTTTCTTGTAGTATATCAAGTATAACTTGATGTACTCAAGAAAATCCGACCGAAGGGAGGATTTTGTTCATCTGTCGATTGCAATATGCTGGCATAGCGGCAGTAATAGCTTAGTTTTATATATCTACGTGCTAATTTATATAAAAATAATGCAACGGTTCATTATCAGAGAAAATCATGCGAACATCTGTTTTTCTCTTTTTGTATAAGAGGTGTTAATCTGAGTATTCATAGGAAAAAACAACCAGAACAGAATGAAGTAATAAGAGTAAGGGTTCCCCGCAAACAGGATAGGGAAATTTTGGGTACAGTTGAAAGTATGCTTGGTGCTAATAAGATCAGAGTACGGTGCATGGATGGAGTGGTAAGACTCGGAAGGATTCCGGGAAAGATGAAAAAACGTACGTGGATCCGGGCAGGTGATATTGTTATTGTAGTACCGTGGGATTTCCAGGATGCGAAGTCAGATGTTGTATGGCGATATACCAGACCACAAGTGGACTGGCTGGAAAGAAGAGGATACCTGAAAGGATAATCCATGATGGTCGACCTAGACACCACGTCTTCAAAACAATTAAAAAAGTTTGACGAAAAGATCGATGAGTTCAGGACGAGGATCAAGGATTCTGAAGATTTTAAGGTAAAGGATGAGGTTTTTGATACAGCCACGCTGATGGCCCTGTACAAGCTTTCATCAAAGGGATACCTGGATGCGCTTGGGGGTACAGTAAGTACAGGGAAGGAGGCCAACATATTCCATGCAGTAAGAAAACAGGATGATGAACTGCAGGAGCTGGCTGTCAAGATCTATCGCATAAGTAACAGTAATTTCAGGGCCATGCAGGAGTACCTGATCGGTGATGTGAGGTTCAGGAACGTTAGACACACCAAAAAAGATATTGTACTGGCATGGACCCGTAAGGAATTCAGGAATTTAAGCCGGGCAAAGGATGCGGGATTGAATGTACCCATGCCTCTTACAACCAACAGGAACATACTGGTTATGGAGTTTATTGGAGAGGACAATATTCCATTCCCGCAACTTCGTGATTTTAACCTGGATACAGAACAGGCATCATTCGTATATGAGGCTGTTGAGGATTTCCTTGTGCGGTTGTACAGGGATGCACAACTGGTACACGGCGACCTGAGCGAATATAATATTCTGGTAGACCCTGATTCCCTGACTCCGGTATTTATTGATATGGGCCAGTCTGTGACCCTTGACCATTTAAATTCAGACGAATTCCTGCATAGGGATATTGACAATATGGCAAGGTTCTTCTCCAGGTCCAAAGTGGACGTGGATACCAAAGACCTTTATGAAAAGGTGATTCGGTCCGGGCCAGACCATCAGTAATATGTGCTATTAAGTATATTATGGGGGCTGGTATGATAGAGAGTAAAACATCAAATTACATTAAAGTTCCCATGGACAGGGTCGGCGCAATAATCGGACCTGAAGGGAGCATTAAAGATATTATTGAGAAAAAGTCCACTTCAAAACTTGACATTGACAGCCAGACAGGGAGTGTTGAGATCGTTAGTCCCGAAGACCCCCTGATGGCAATGAGAGCTGCAGAGGTCATAAAGGCTATCGGGAGGGGTTTTAGTCCTGAGAAGGCCCTGCGCCTGTTTGATGATGATATGCTGATCCTGGAAATTATTGACCTGGGCCACATAGCTAATACGCCCAAGGAAATGAAACGGCTGAAGGGGCGGATAATAGGTAAGAACGGCAAGACAAGGGAGATATTCGAGAACCTGACAGGTAGTAAGATATCGGTCATGGGGAAAACAGTGAGCTTGATGGGATACCCTGACCAGGTACTGGTAGTACGTACCGGTATCGAGATGCTGCTCAAGGGTTCGCCGCACGGTCCGGTATACTCTTTCCTTGAAAAGAAACGAAGGGAATTAAAAGAGAGCAGATGGTAGGGTCCATCTGCTTAATCCAGTGGGAATAATATCCTTTCCACAGCAACATATTTCATAATCGTCAGTGCAGAATTCCCCGGGTAGATCACGATCTGGTCTGACCGATATGCATTTAATATGACCCTGGCAGAATATCCGCCGTAACCGCTGAGTAATTTATCGCTGTAATGATCTATCCAGGACTTGAGGATCTTTGCCTTGACTATTGAAGGTGTATCATTCAATTTTACTTTTTCCGGGGGGTAGCCCGTTCCAATGATCCAGCTGCACATATCATCAACATATATCCTTTCATCGGTTTCATCATAAAAAATATAGTCTTCGGTTGATAGTTTTTTGAATGTTTCTATGTCAATTATGATTAGCCTGTCCATTGCTCCGTGTTCTTTCTGGGCGTTCTCATAAAACTGTTTATTATTTGATAATGCTCCAAGTTCGGTTACTTCGATAACATCTGATTGTTTTGTATCCGTGTGATAGAGACTGGCAGCATTGGGTACATCCTTATAGACCACCACTATCAGGTATGTGTTGTCATCACGCAGGTCATCCATGCCAGAAGTCCAGGCATACATGGTGCCTGCAAGGGCCAGTGCGATTACCAGGATAATTACAAATACTGTCCGCTTGATCGTCTTAACGAACTTGTTGGGTTTTTTCTCAACTTCCTTTATGATCACTACTTCTTTTGGAGGTGCCGCTTTTGGCTCTTCTTTGATCACAGGGGCCGGTTCGGGTGGTGTTTCAGGTTCTTTTTCAACAGGAATCTCTTCTTTCACTGGAATTTCTTCTTTCACAGGTGTTTCTGGTACCACTTCAACTTCTTCTTCCGGCTCTTCATTAAAAGCTTCCACCGACTCCTCATCAGAAGCTATTACCGGTTCTTCTTCCCCGGGAGTTTCCGGTTCCACTTCAACTTCTTCCTCCGGCTCTTCATCAAAAGCTACTACCGGTTCTTCTTCCTCTGGAGTTTCTGGTGATACTTCAATATCTTCCTCCGGCTCTTCTTCCCCGGGAGTTTCCGGTTCCACTTCAACTTCTTCCTCCGGCTC
>CBDUUM010000093.1:0-5743 GCA_965370445.1 uncultured Methanosarcinales archaeon | reverse complement strand
GCTCCGGCGTATATTGATCAAGATAAAGCTTATATATATTGTACGTATCTATACAACAATGTATATTATTGTACATTAAACACAGGTGTTATTAATGATCGAATTCATCCGGAAAATTACAGCAGGAGAAAACCTTACATCAGAAGAATCAAGATCAGCCATCAACAGCATATTCACTGATGCCACCGATGCCCAGATAGGAGCATTCCTCACAGCCCTCAAAATGAAAGGCGAAACAGCAGAAGAGATTGCAGGCATGGCCATGGGTATGAAGGAAGCCGCAAATACCATCAACCCCAAGGTTAGCGGCACGCTGGTTGATACCTGCGGCACAGGCGGCGATTCATCCCACACCATCAATGTCAGTACAGCCTCGGCCATCATTACCGCTGCGGCCGGAGTGCCTGTGGCAAAGCACGGTAACTATTCCATCACATCAAAATCCGGAAGTGCGGACGTATTAAAAGAACTGGGTGTTAAAATAGACCTGCCGCCCAAAATGGTTGAAGAATCTATCGAAAAGGCAGGCATCGGGTTCATGCTGGCCCCTGTGTTCCATCCATCCATGAAACGTGTGGGCGGACCAAGAAAGGAACTGGGAATCAGGACAGTGTTCAACATCCTTGGCCCATTGACAAATCCTGCCAATGCCAGCTCCCAGGTCATCGGCGTATTTGATGAGTCTTTATGCGAGACCATGGCAAATGTCCTGAAAATCCTGGGAACCAGGCGGGCCTTTGTGGTGCATGGAAGCGGCCTTGACGAGATATCCAATATCGACACCACTACAGTGGCAGAACTTAACAACGGGAAAATCCGGACATATTCACTGTCCCCAGAAGAACTGGGGTTCGACAGGGCAACAATATCTGATATCAGGGGCGGTACCCCACAGGAGAACGCTGCCGATATTGTGAAGATATTACAGGGGCAGAAAGGGCCAAAGAGAGATATCGTGGTCATGAACTCTGCCGCAGCGCTGGTCGTGGGTGGTAAGGCATCTGACCTGAAAGACGGTGTGGAACTGGCACAGCAGACCATTGACAGCGGTGCAGCCCTGGAGAAACTGATAATTTTTGTGGGAGTGGCAGGCGACACAGGACAGCTTGGAAAATACATCTCATAGGATATAATCGATTGAAGGAGTCTTGTGAATTTTCATGCACGAACCAACCAGTGACCATATACGGCAATCCCAGGCCCTGCCATTTCCCAGGGTTAAGATATGCGGGATGAAAGACCCGGATTCTGTAATGATGGCTGTGAAGTACGGGGCTGATGCGGTAGGTTTTATCACCGAGGTATCGGTCAGTACGCCGCGCAAGATAGACAGGGAAACCGCCAGGGAACTGGCAGCCTCCACACCTCCATTGGTGAGTACTGTGATGGTCTGCATGCCGGATAGCCTTGACAATGCACTTGAACTGACCAGGTTCGTCCAGCCTGATGCGGTGCAGGTGCACAGTTCCATGTCACAGGAAGACCTCAGGACCCTCAAGGAGAATACTGGCGTAAAGCTCATCAAGACCATACATATTGATGGCGGAACTGATGTGGGTAGTACTGTGGATGAAATAAAGGGACTGGACAATATTGCTGATGCTGTTTTGCTTGATACTAAAATAGACGGTAAGACCGGGGGTACCGGGACCGTCCATGACTGGGCCAGGAGTGCCGAAATTACCCTACACTCGTCCCTGCCTGTCATACTGGCCGGGGGTCTCAATCCCGGTAATGTGGCAGATGCTATCAGGACCGTACGACCCTATGGTGTGGATACAGCCTCAGGTGTTGAGACAGGGAGTGTAAAGGATGAGGATAAAGTAATGATGTTTATCAATAATGCGAGGTCAGTTCAATGAATGCAACAAATGCAACGAACGCAACGAACAGCGTGCTGCTTGACCTGACTGAGACACAATTCTGCGAACTGGCAGCAAAGGAAAGACCCGCCATCATCCAGTTAAGTGCAGCGATTCCCGCACCCTGTACCCCGTTCCAGTTGTACAGTGCCATGAAGGAACAAAACAGTGGAGCATGCAGGTATTCATACCTTCTGGAATCTGTGGAAAAGGAACAGCGTCATGCCCGTTTCTCCTTTGTGGGTTCTGACCCTGATGCCGTGGTTACGGTAAAGGACAGGAGAGTAACACTGGAATATCCAGCACAGACTCCTATGATACAGCATGTAAAAGGAAACCTTGCACAGGTATGTTATATCAACGAAAATAGCGGGGCGCTGGAGGGAGAGATCAAGCAGGGATACGATACACTTGATGCTATACGTTCGGCATTTCCGGCAAGTGGTGCAGTATTCCTTAACAGTACATCCTTTGACCGCCAGACATTTATGGGCGGTGCCATCGGGTTCAATGCTTATGACTTGGTGTACGACTGCTGGCTGGACAGGCCGCAGGCCCATACATCGGATTTCCCTGACGCCCAGTTTGCACTGGTGAGTAAAACCACTGTTTTCGACCACCTGACCGATACTGTACATGTGGTGTTAACTCCGTTCATCGGGGAAGATGATGATGCAACATCCATCTACAGCCAGGCTGTTGAAGATGCCGCCAGCATGCTGGCTTTGATACATGAGGCAGGGAAAGTTGAATTCTCAATAGATGATGCATGTCCAATTGATAGTCCTGCATGTAATATGACAAGATCACAATATGAAGATTCTGTGAAAAAGGCAAGGCAGCATATCATTGATGGTGATATCTTCCAGGTTGTGCTGTCCCGCCGCTATGAGGTTGAGCTGGAACAGACACCTGTGGAACTTTACCGGCGGTTGCGTGAGGTGAATCCAAGTCCTTATATGTACCTGTTCGAGTTCGATGGTACCGGTATTATAGGTGCCAGTCCCGAGACCCTGATGACTGTACACAACAGGAAGTTAATAACCAATCCCATTGCAGGAACCTGCCCCAGGGGCTCCACGCCCGAAGAGGACGAGCGGTTGGCTCGTGAGATGCTGGGTGACGAGAAAGAGCGGGCAGAGCATGTGATGCTGGTGGACCTGGGGCGCAATGATGTGAGAATGGTAAGCGGACCCGGGACTGTGAAGGTGGATGATTTCATGAGCGTGCTGAAATACTCCCACCTGCAACATATCGAAAGCACAGTGACCGGAATGCTGCGTGATGACTGCGACCAGTTCGATGCGGCAAGGGCCATATTCCCGGCAGGCACACTGTCAGGGGCACCCAAGATACGGGCCATGGAGATAATCGATGACATGGAAACCACAGCCAGAGGCATCTATGGCGGCGGAGTAGGGTACTATTCCCTGGACGGAAATGCGGATTTTGCTATTGTGATACGCACTGTCATCATGAAGGACGGGAAGGCATATATCCAGGCCGGGGCCGGTATTGTGGCTGATTCGGACCCCGCATACGAGTATAATGAGACCGAGCGGAAGATGGCTGCCATGATGAAAGCTTTAGGAGGCGGAGCATGAAGGTCCTGTTTGTGAATAATAAGGATTCCTTTGTGTGGAACCTGGTGGATTATGTGTCAATGTTCGAGCCAGATACTGTTGTGGTACCAAATACCATCAGCCTGGGCGAGGTTGAGATGATTGGGCCGGATGCTATAGTTATTTCGCCCGGTCCTGGAAATCCGCATAATCCGGCTGATATTGGCACCTGTATTGATATAATTAAAAGATTCGGGCCTGAAATACCCATACTGGGCGTATGCCTGGGTCACCAGGCCATTGCTGTGGCCTACGGGGCAAGGGTCGTCCATTCACCATCCGGCCCGGTACACGGCAAGACATCAGAGGTCATACATAGTAAAAGCGGGATATATGAAGGGCTCCCCTCTGTCATAATAGGGGGCAGGTATCATTCACTGGTGGTGGATGAGACCAGCCTGCCTGATGAACTGGAGGTCACTGCCAGGACAGGGGATGGGATCATTATGGGGATAAGGCACAGGGAGTATCCTGTGGAAGGGATACAGTTCCATCCAGAGTCTGTGCTTACAGGGGATGGATTAAAGATCATTGAGAACTTCCTGAAAATGGCAGGGATGGAGAATAAGGGCAATTAGGTATTGCCTCTTTTATAGTTAAGAATATAATATTCATTACATATCATATGACCACTTTGCGTTCTTTGCGTACTTTGCGGTAATAAATAATTGTAGTGGGAAGACATTGTTTTCAAACATATTGCCACCGCAAAGAGCGCAAAGGTCGCAAAGAGTAAGTTAAATTTGTTTGGTTTTTAACTATATTTTCTATTAGCATCCCGGATATAACATTTTTATCCGATGTGGTCATCTAAACCCAAAGGTGAACCTGAGAATGAAATATGTTGTACTCCTGTGCGATGGCATGGCAGATTACTCACTGGACGAACTTGACGGCCGGACCCCGCTGCAATTTGCCCATACACCCAACATGGACTATATAGCAAGGGAAGGAGTCTGCGGGCAGGCAGTTACTGTTCCACCTGATATGCCGCCCGGTTCTGATGTTGCAAACCTATCCATCCTGGGCTATGACCCGGCCAAATATTATTCCGGCAGGGGGCCACTGGAGGCGGCCAGTATGGGGGTGGAACTGGGACCTGATGATATTGCCTTTCGATGTAACATTATAACTGAAAAGGATGGGATGATCGAAGACTACAGTGCCGGTCATATCTCCACAGAAGAGGCAGGGGAACTCATAAAGGCAGTGGACGAACATCTCGGCAGCAGCGGAGTAAAATTCTATCCCGGTATCAGTTACCGCCACCTGCTGGTACTCTCAGGCGGCCGGGGACTGGATGCAGAGTGTACGCCGCCCCACGACCAGGTGGGAAAAAAAGTACAGGATTTCCTGCCAGGCGGACGGGACTCGGAACTTCTCATCCGGCTTATCATGGATTCAAAGCCACTGCTGGAGGGGCATGAAGTGAATCAGGCCCGGGCAAAGGAAGGTAAGAACATAGGCAACATGATCTGGCCTTGGGCTCAGGGTAGGGCTGTGTCCATGCCCACATTAAGGGAATTATACAACATAAGCGGGGCCATGATCTCGGCAGTGGACCTGCTTAAAGGACTTGGAGTCTGCGCCGGACTGGAAGTGATCGATGTTCCCGGAGCCACTGGTTACCTGGATACTAACTACAAAGGTAAGGCAGAAGCCGCACTCAATGCACTGGAATCAGGTGACTTCGTATACGTGCATGTGGAAGCCGCAGATGAGGCATCGCATATTGGTGATATTGATGCAAAGATCAAGGCCATTGAAGATTTCGACCGCAAGGTTGCGGGGCCCATCCTTGACGGACTGGCAGCCTTTGATGATTACAAGGTACTGCTAATGCCTGACCACAGGACCCCCATCCCACTCAGGACCCACACCCGTGACCCTGTACCCTTTGCTGTACTTTCAAGTAACGGTAATAAGGATGAAGTTGCTGAATATAATGAGTTTTCTGTGGAAAAGGGGTCCCTGGGAATGGTAAAAGGGCACAGGATCATGAATTATCTGGTACGTAATCGATTTTAAATATTACACAGTTGCTTCTTCGAGACTTAATTCTCCTGCTGCGAGCGGGTGTACAAGTAAGGTTGAATTATGGAATTTTTTCATAATTCCATCTATTTTTTCAGATATTTCAGGAGTATAATATGCTTCGCCGCATTCTTCACAGATGTATGCTGAAACATCCTTTATGGCAAGTACTTCATTTTCAACCCTTACAACGAATTCGGTTTTTCCTTTGACTAGCTTGCCTTT
>CBDUUM010000092.1:0-5797 GCA_965370445.1 uncultured Methanosarcinales archaeon | reverse complement strand
AGTAAGGACAGGGATAAAGTCAGGGAGAACTTCCAATCAGCAATAAATGAAGACACCTGTTCAAAGATCGAGTACAACCTTGCAAGTCCAAAAGGAACTACCCTATCACACACATTATTTCCAATCCATGACAATGAAGGAGAACTTGTCTCAATTCACGGGTTTTTTGAAAAACACCAGCCTGGTAATTTCCTTGTTCCGGAAAAAAACAATGCATTTGAAACACTGGAATTATTTAACCAGATATCTTTAATTGTTTCAAAGGAAAAACCCTTCGAAAAAACCCTTTCAGAATTGCTCGACAAAGTGCTGGAACTCACTAAAATGGAATCAGGCGGCATATACATTCTTAATAGAGAGACCGGTAGCTACATATTGACAGTACATTCCACTGTTTCTGAAGAATTTTTGCAAAAACATAGTGAAATTACCAGGGAATGGAAGAGCCTGTTACCTGTAATAGATGAAGGAAAGGTAGTGGTAATCCCGGATATGCTTGCCCCTATTCCTTACACAGACACCGGAAGAAAAACATCGGCAATAAATGAAGGAATCCGTTCTTTTGCAGGTATACCCCTCATCCATGAGAATTCCATCAATGGAATATTAATGATAAATAATCCTGGTATACATGAATTCACAGGAACAGAAAAACGATTATTTTCAATTATTGGCAGGCAGTTGGGTAATTCCATTAAGCAAGCCAATCTAATAGAACAGTTATACAAATCCCAGGAAATGTATCGTGACCTTTTTGATAATGCGGCAGATGTAATATATACCCATGACCTGAAAGGCAATTTGCTTTCTATGAACAAGACCGGACTGGATGCATTACACGTGGATAAAAAAGACATTTTCCGATCAAATATAAGGGATTTCCTGACAGAAGAAAGCCTGGAAGTTGCACAATACATGATGAGCCTGATAACTCAAGGTGAAAAAATACAATTTCCGGTTATACTTGAAGTGATAAGGGCGGATGGGGCCAGATCGTTCATTGAATTCAATGTCCGGCCTATATTGGAAGACGGCAAGCCTGTGGCAGTTCATGGTATTGCCAGGGATATCGATAGACGGTTAAAGGCAGAACAGAACATATTGATATTCAGTAAAGCCCTGAATCTTACTTCGGATGGTATTAATATCTCGGATGCTGACCATAATATCACATTCATTAATGAAGCGGGCGCAAAAATGTTCGGATATAAAAGAATGGAATTAATTGGACAGCATGCAAGCATATTCTATGCAGAGGAAGACATGTCCAACTTTACTGAAAATGTAATCCCTTCCATGGAAAAATATGGCTACTGGAACGGCCTGATCCTTGGAAGGAAGAAAGACGGGAGAGCATTCCCAGTTGAGGTCACTTTCAATTCAATGATGGATGAAAAGGGTAAGCCGCTGGTAAATCTGGCAATATCCCGTGAAAGAAATAAACGTTCATCTGAAATATACCAGTAATACCAATAAATGGATCATGTCTGTAAAAGATGCTGTAAGAGAGGGGGGCGATGGGGTACTCATCGATATTGAAGTTACACCCGGTACTAAGACCATAAAAGTTCCCAGTGGTTACAATCCATGGAGAAAACGTATCGAGGTCAGGCTTTCCCGGGAAGCGCAGAAAGGTAAGGCAAACCAGCAGTTGATAGGGGAACTTTCAGGGATGTTGGGGGTCAGTGAAAATGCTGTTACCCTTATTTCAGGACATACCGGTCATAAAAAAACAGTTCATATAAGTGGAATGAATTTGGAACAGGTTCTTAACTTGATGGATTCCCTGATAGATTAAGTTCAAAGCAGTTTGAAACGTCATGTCGTGTGGTGGCTCTTTTGGATGATCTTGAAAGGCTTGAAAAACTGGAAGAACTGATCCTTGAACTTCAACAGATGTCTAATATGGGGGCACTCATCATTGTTGAAGGAAAAAGGGACAGGAAAGCCCTGAGGGCTTTGGGAATTACCGGTGCCATCGTGTTGGGTACAAAAAAGTCAATTCTTGTGTTTTGTGAAGAAGTAGCCAGGGAATACAAAAACGTAATCGTACTCACCGACTGGGATAAAAAGGGTGAAAAATTGGCTGCTCTTATGGAAGGTTACCTGAGAAGCACCGGTGCGGCTGTGAATATGGATATTCGCAAGAAGATCAAAAACCTCGTACAAAAAAGGATAAAGGATATTGAGAGCTTGGACACCCACATTTCAAATCTGGCATCTGATCTGAAGCACTATTAATTGTATATGAATTTACATGATATTCTCTATTTTCATACCATAAGTTTAATATGTATTTTCTACAAAGATAGAGACATGAAAATTACATTGTTCAGATAATTGATGCAATGTGTTTCATTCATTACGAAATATACGATATACTCAAATATATGATAATATTAAAGTAATATATATAAGTGTACGATAATATATGAAGATATTAATTTGTAGTATTTATTCCACAATATGTAATACTGTGTAGGTGTGATAATATAAAACAAAGTTATCGTACAACACATATCACGTGATATATATTACTATAAATATACAATAATACATAATAATAATATATGAAATCTGTGATAATTAAGTAGATAGAAATTTCGCACATTCAAATAATTAACTACATGGAAGTAATCGGGTGCCCTGATCAGTATCAGGTATCCGGGAGAGAAAAGGGACTGATGGGCAATAATGAATATGTTTCCAGAGCCCCTATATACAAAGATAATAAAATCGAAGTATCAAGAATAATATGTAACTGATAAATGATTCATACCAGGATTTCCAGACAGTGGAAGTGTACTGGTATAAGTATTGGTGAAATTATTTAATTGTAGATATTTGTAAATAATTTATTATCTAGCCATGTATTGATTGGATTGGATTTTTTTTCTACCTGCTTCTTACACATACTTAGAGGTATACATTATGCAAGATACAGACACTACTAAATATATAATCCATTCAAAAATAAAAGCAGACGGAATAGTAGAACGACCTGATGTTGTTGGTGCAATATTCG
This sequence comes from uncultured Methanosarcinales archaeon, assembly GCA_965370445.1. GTDB lineage: Archaea > Halobacteriota > Methanosarcinia > Methanosarcinales > Methanocomedenaceae > Methanocomedens_A. The sequence goes on along the minus strand of CBDUUM010000092.1, from coordinate 2,772 downwards.
GGCAGACAGAAGGACTATTAGGTAATGACCTTGACCTGAGGGAACTCCAGAAAACCGGACGGATCGGCAGGATAGAGGTTAACATAAAATCAACCGCCGGTAAATCAAATGGTAGTATCGATATCCCATCAAGTCTTGATAAGACCGAGACCGCTGTCCTGGCAGCTTCCCTGGAAACCATTGACAGGATCGGGCCTTGTATTGCAAATATTGAGATAACCAAGATAGAGGATATACGTGCATCAAAACGTCACCATATAGTGACCAGGGCCAAGCACATCCTCACAGACATGTTCGACGAGAACATCCCTGAAAGCCAGGAGATCACTGATGAGGTAAAACAAGCTGTAAGGGTAAAGGAAATGGTCTTTTTAGGTAAAGACAATATCCCCTGCGGCCCAAATGTTATGGATTCTGATGCCATTATTGTGGTAGAAGGACGGGCTGATGTACTGAACCTGCTGCGATATGGTATTAAGAATTCAGTTGCAGTGGGTGGTACAAATGTGCCCCCGGCAGTCGCTGACCTCTGCAAAAAAAAGAAGGTCACTGCATTCACGGATGGTGACCGGGGCGGCGAACTGATCATCAAGGAACTGCTCCAGGTAGCTGAAATTGACTTCATAGCAAGGGCCCCGGATGGAAAAGGCGTGGAAGAACTGGTCCAGAGAGAGATCATCAAATCCCTGCGCCAGAAGATACCTGTGGAACAGGCTATGGATATGTACCAGATTGGAGGACGGAAGGCCAGGACTTCATCTCATCCAAAGCGCAGGGAAGAACGAAGGGATGTCAGGCCAAGGATAGTCAAACCTGCTGTAAAGTCCCGTGGTGTGGAACGGCAGCATCGAAGACCTGTAAAGCCCCAGTCTACAGTTTCAGGTGAGTTTAAGGAACAAATGAATGAACTAAGCGGTACCCTAAGTGGCCGGTTCCTGGATGAGAATAAGGCTGTGATTAAGGAAGTCATGGTAAGGGACCTGGCAAACTCTATGAAAGATGTGGACAGCAAGGTTAAAAGCGTGATCTTTGATGGTGTGGTAACACAACGCCTGGTAGATATTGCTTCTGAAAAGGATGTCAGGGAGATTATCGGTGCCAAGATAGGGAATGTTACCAAGGTACCGGCAGACATGAAAATATCTTCAACTAACGAACTGTAAAGTATGCACAGGTTGGAAACACGGGCCAAGCAGTGTGCTGCTGCCATATTAAAAGAGAATGACATCCATGTAGTATCCCACATCGATGCTGACGGATTGACATCTGCTGCCATTATGTGCACTGCCCTTGAGAGGGCGGGTAAGGACTATACAGTGGATTTTGTACGCCAGCTTGATGAATCTATCCTTGGGCAGATTGCTGATACTAACCCTTCCATCACAGTATTTACTGACCTGGGCAGTGGTATGCTGGAGCAGATCAACGGCCTGGGTCTCAATGCTGTGGTATCTGACCACCATATACCTTCAGGTGATGGCCCTTACCATCTTAATCCACATGTGTTCAATATCAATGGTGCATACGAGATAAGCGGTTCAGGAGTGACGTTTTTACTGGCACGGGCCATGGGCCATAATGACGATCTGGCCGACCTGGCTGTAGTAGGTGCGGTCGGGGACCTGCAGCATGTCAAGCAGGGCAAGCTGATAGGAATAAACCGACAGATAGTGAAGCTGGGCATGGAAAATGGGGTCATACACTGCCAGCGTGACCTGACAATGTTTGGAAAACAGACCAGACCGGTCTTTAAGATGCTACAGTATTCTTCAGACCCATATTTGCCCGGCCTTTCGGGAAATGAGGATGCATGTATCGGATTTTTAAAGAATATGGGCTTGCGTTTCCAGGGCGAGAAGTGGTTGAAGTGGATAGACCTGGAACAGGATGAGAAGCAGAGGGTGATATCCGGTCTGATACAGTACTGTATGAGTGCAGGAATTGCTGTAAATAAGATCCAAAGGCTGGTGGGGGAGGTATATACCCTTTTACGTGAGCGCGAAGGTACTGAAACCAGGGACGCTTCCGAATACTCGACACTGCTCAATGCAACGGCCAGGTATGACCGTGCTATGACCGGTCTTGCCGTATGCCGGGGGGACAGGGGAAAAGAATACGAGAATGCCATACAGCTCTTGGCAGAGCATAGGCGTAATCTGGTTGAAGGGATCAACCTGGTGAGGGAGACGGGCGTGACAACGCTTGAAAACCTGCAGTACTTTGATGCGGGCCATAAGATCAAGGATACGATTGTAGGTATAGTAGCAGGAATGAGTGTAAGTGTGGTAGGTAACAGGAAACTGCCCATAATCGCATTTGCGGATGCCGAAGACAGCGTGAAAGTCTCTGGCAGGGGAAACTATGACCTTGTGCACAGGGGCCTGAACCTTTCTGCGGCCATGAGCAGTGCTGCCGGGTCAGTAAATGGAATGGGAGGCGGACATGATATTGCCGCAGGGGCTACCATCCCCAAAGAAGCAAAATCCGAGTTCATCCGGATGCTTGACAGGATAATCGGCACCCAACTACGCACAATATAAAATTGTTTTTACTGTGTATATAGTATACTTTACTCCATCCATGAAATAAGTTATAATGATGAAAGCATATAATGGTCACGATTTATAGGATACGCCCTACTTTTTTTCGTTTTTTTGGTTGTTTTCTTTGATACGGCAGGTCCGGGCACCTGCGGGCGGTTTCGTGTTATTGCCAATTATTTAATTGCTCTCAATATCCCTGCATATAATTCTGTTGAACACCGCCAGCCCC
>CBDUUM010000091.1:0-5871 GCA_965370445.1 uncultured Methanosarcinales archaeon | reverse complement strand
CTATTACCCCGGAGATCTCACTTGTATTACCTGCCTATAACGAAGGAGAGCGCATCCATGATACTGTAGTCACTACAGCCGAAACGCTATCCTGTATCACCAACTCATTCGAGATTATCATCGCAGAGGACGGCAGCACAGATGGCACCGACCGCATCGCATCCCAGATGGCCGCTGAACTGGATTATGTAGTGCACCTCCACAGCGATGAAAGACAGGGCAGGGGAAGGGCGCTGAACCGGGCATTTAAGGCTGCAAGTGGCAGGATATTATGTTATATTGACGTGGACCTGGCAACCGACATGGCCCATCTTGAAGAACTGATCGAGGCCATAAGGTCTGAAGGTTACGATTTTGCCACAGGCTCAAGGATGATGCCTTCCAGTGATGTTAAACGCTCCATGAAACGCGGTCTTGCATCAAAGGGGTTCAATTTCCTCACACGCACCATGCTTGGTTCGAAATTGTACGACCACCAGTGCGGGTTTAAGGCATTCAAACGTGAGTCCCTGATGGAACTTATGGATTCGGTAGAGGATGAGCACTGGTTCTGGGACACTGAACTGCTTGTTAGGGCCCAGAGAAGTGGTTACAAAGTAAAAGAGTTCCCGGTTCGGTGGCGGCACGGCGGGGCCACCAAGGTGGACCTAGTAAAGGATGTGATCGGCATGGGCAGCCAGATCGTGAGACTCTGGTGGCAGTTGAGCTCACTGCATACCGGCAGATGGCAAAAAGGAATCCTTACCTTCATTCTTGCCATATTACTTTTGTTTTTGATATTCACCCTGGTGGGTGTGGAGGAGGTCTGGCAGGCGGCGGCATCGGCATCCCCCAAAATGTTTGGCCTGGCAGTACTCATCTACCTGTTCTCATGGCCTGTACGGGGGATCAGGTACCAGCATATCCTGAAACGGCTCGGCCATGACCATGGATTGAACTTTATCACAGGCAGCATATTCATGAGCCAGTCAGCCAATGTCATCCTGCCTGCCAGGATAGGCGATGTTTCCAGGGCATATATCCTGAAACGGGAGAAAGATGTACCCCTTACCACCGGGATGTCATCACTGGCAGTGGAAAGACTATTCGATATCATAGCTATAACTGTCATAGGCGTACTGGCGGTCCTGGTGGTGATGGCTGAAAGGGCAGTGGACGACTGGGTTATGCCCTTGATGGTTTCCTCGACTGCAGTTATCATTTTGTTCTTTGTGGCCATATTTTTCATGGCATCACGGGGAAGGGACGGTTTATCTCCGGTGGAGCGCATAATACTAAAAGTTTCAAAGCCTGGGGATTATACAGACCGGATAGCGGGCATTGCCCGCAAATTCGTTGATGAGATATATACAATATCATCCAGTCCCAGGGACTTTATCATTGTGTTCTTTTCTTCATTAATGGTCTGGACAGTGGACATACTCACTTGCTATACTGTACTTATCGCCTTTCCATTCGTGCACGATATAGCATCACCGACGACGCTGACGGCCATCGTATTCATGGCAGTTGCAGTAGGCAACCTGGCCAAGATGTTCCCAATAACACCCGGGGCTATCGGTACCTATGAGGGTGCCCTGACTGTGGTGTTCAAGATCGCAGGAATTGCCGGCTCTGTGGGGGCTGCGGCTGCAGTGATCGATCATATTATCAAGAACTCGGTGACCCTGGTGTTCGGTGCGTTATACCTGGCGCACTTTAATATCAAGTGGCAGGAACTGATAGATATAAAAGGAAAGAATGAAAAATAATTGCCGGCGAGACTTCCATGGAATGGTTTGAAATAATAAAATGGTGGCTGGTACTTGAATTAATAGGGTTTGCCGCCCTGCCGCTGACAACCTGGATATTCAAGAACCTGAAAGACAACGGGATAGCACTTACCAAGATAATGGGTCTGCTGTTTGTGACATACTTCTCATGGGTATTGACCCACCTGGGTTTTAATTATGGCACCGTGCTCGTAGGATTATCAGTACTCATAGTACTTGCAATTTCACTGGTAATATTATCGTCCAAGGGATTCCATTGTGACAGGAAAGCGTTGGTCAGGACTGAGGTACTGTTCACATTAGCATTTTTGGTTTTTGTAACAATAAGGGCATACAGCCCCGATATCTACTGGACAGGCGGTGAGAAGTTAATGGATATGAGCTTCATTAACATGATTCTTCGCAGTACCAGCTTCCCGCCGATGGACCCCTGGCTCTCGGGCGAGCCTATGCAGTACTATTATTTTGGATACCTTGTGGCAGCAAACCTTATCAAGCTCTCGAACGTGCTCCCCTCTATTGGTTTCAATCTTGGTGTGGCAACCATGTTCGCCCTGTCAGCCACAGCAGCGTACGGCATTGGCAAGGATCTGGTCGGTAACAACAGGGTGTTTGCGCTAATTGTCATGGCATTTGTTGTGATATTCGGAAATCCCGCAGGTTTTATACAGTTACTTGTGACCCTGTTCGTGCCCAAGTATCATAGTGTATTCAATATTCCGCCAGGGGATGTCCTGACACGACTATCCGCATACAACTACTGGCCTACCAGCAGGGTGATACCAAATACTATCAACGAGTTCCCTTATTTCAGTTTCATCCAGGCAGACCTGCACGCCCACATGATAGCTATAGCCTTCCAGCTGCTAATGATCGCCCTGCTGCTTAACCTGCTGCGAGGGGGAAAGGAATACAATATCCCGCTGCTGGCTGTCATCACATTGCTGTTAGGGTTCATGTTCCCGCTAAACTCCTGGGATTATCCCACATATGCCATTTTCTTTGTGATGGTCCTTACAGCATGGAAAATCAGGGTTTCTGTTAAGGAAGGTAAAACACATGGTTTTACAGACCGGATTTTCAGTGTGCATCCGGTGGAACTGGCAAAGCTGGCAGTAGTGGGCGCTGCAGTTATTATTTCCAGTATTTTGTTATATCTGCCATACCATCTCCTGGCCAGTAATGTATCCCATTCACTCAAGCTTGTAACATACGGACAGACCGGAATAATATTCTACCTGGGTGTGTTTGGAATAATGCTCTTTTTCCTGTTGGTATATTCTATCCTCAATTTCTATGATTACTATTACCCTGATATGAAAATGATACTGGCAGGTCTTGCAATTGCAATTGTGGCAGCATATCTGACCCATATCGAGATACTTGTCATCATACTGCCGCTTATTGTCATGTCCATTTACCTGCTGGTAAAGGAAGAGGACCCTTCCATCCAGTTCATCTACCTGTTGATCCTGCTGGGTGCCCTGCTGTCACTGTTCTGCGAGCTTTTCTACATCCAGGACTCCTTCGGTATCACTTCTCCCCAATACATCAGGTTCAATACTGTATTCAAGATCTATGTCCAGCACTGGATAGTCTGGGCACTGGCAGCTGGGGCTGCGTTCTATCACCTCTGGAACCGGGGGGAAATGGAAGATATAGAGGATGTGAAAGACCCAGAGGACATGAAGGACATGGCTAATGTAGCGAAAAAGGGATTTGCGATCATATCGATCATCCTGGTACTGGCGGCAATGTCATATCCGGTATTTGCCACCTATTCCCGTTCAGGTAATTTCAAAGGCCAGCCCACCCTTGACGGTGCAGCCTACCTGGAACAGCAATATCAAAATGAATATAATGCCATTATGTGGCTGGACAACCTTAGCGGTACCCCGGTGGTGCTGCAAAGTCCCGGACAGGCATATAAACTTAATACCCATGTGACCGCCTTCACGGGCCTGCCTACTGTACTGGGCTGGGCAGGTCATGAAAAGAACTGGCGCAACGGTGCTGATATTGTCAATGAGCGCTGGTATGAAGTGCCCAGGGTATACACCTCCAGTGATGTTGACACTGTAAACGGGATACTTGATAAGTACAATGTGGAATACATCTATGTTGGCGGCGTGGAAGAAGAACGCTATGGCGGCCATGATGCCAGGAAGCTGTTCATGAACAATCAGGACAGGTTCAGGCTGGTCTACTTTAACCCGAATGTTCATATTTACCAGGTGGTGAGACCTGTTGATCGAGGATGAAAAACCGGTCTCACCTGTAAGCAGGCTTACCGAGCCAAGGACCATCATTTCATTTGCTGTGGCGGCAGTGGTGCTTTATTACCTGTTCTCAAGGATAGAGTTTGACAGGATACTGGAGGTCATCGGAGACGCCCGCCCTGGCTATATTGCAGCGGCTGCTGTCATGTATTTCGGTTCGCTGCCTTTTAGGGGCGAGCGGTGGAAGCTGCTGCTTAATAATATAGGTGTCAGGGCAAGATTAAAGGATGCCGGCGAGATATTCCTGCTGTCCTGGTTCGCCAATACCCTGGTCCCTGCCAAAATGGGGGATGTGTACCGCGGATACCTTGCAAAAAAAGCATGGAATGTGTCTATCCCAAAGTGTTTGGGGACCGTGTATGTAGAGCGCATCTATGATGTACTGGTGCTGGTCATCCTGATGGGGGTATCCAGCATCATGGTGTTCGGTACTGACATCCCGCAGGCGATCAGGTTCTCGCTGGCGCTGGGTTTTGCTATCCTGGTACTGCTGATATCGGTAGTTGTGGCATTTTCTTCAGGAAAGATAACCATTGCCCGCAAACTGCCGTTAAAGATACAGCCATTGTTCACACAGTTTGCCGAAGGGCTGCATGAATCAGCGGGCAGGAGTTCTGTTGTGCTGATAATCATATACAGCGTGCTTATCTGGGGCATGGAGGTCGCACGGTTGTACTTTGTGGTGGAATCGCTGTCCCCGCTGCATAATATCCACATCGGCCTGTCCCTGATAGTGTTTGTTGCGCTGTCTGCGGCCATGGTATCCGGACTTCCCATAACACCCAGCGGCCTGGGGGCTGTGGAGTTCGCCATTGTGGGCGTGTTTGTGCTGGTCGGGGTGGATGCGGGCGTGGCGGCGGGGATTGCCATACTGGACAGGGCTATAAGTTACTGGGGGCTGATGGCGGTTGGGGCTGTGGCGTATATGGTGAGCGGGAAGAAGTAGTCGCGAATCGCTGACCCTGGTAAAGAAGAACCAGCCACTGCCCTGAAAGATCGGAGGGAGCTTCCTCCACTATGTCAGGTACTCATGTATCCAGTTTTCGCAGTAGAAAATACTTGAACGCTTTAGCCATTTTAACTGCTTCTTCCGCCTCCTCTATCGAGCACTCAATAAAATCACTTGGGTATCTGATCTCAACGGCATATCCGGATAGAAGTTCAGCATTATCTGAAAGTTCCTCAAAATCAGGGTCTATTTCAATACAGATATTGTTGATTCTTGTGAGGTCATGGGTTTTCTCAACAGTAACATCTTTGGAGGTAAGATAACTTTTTAAGTATTTTTCAGCACACTGCTGCGCATGAAAACATATCGCATCAGTGGGAGGATTCTCGGTTGATAAAACGATTTCTGCTGTCCTCAGATCATTTTCAGCCTTTTGTTTCCATTCATTCACCCATTTTGTCTTATTCGGCATAAATGATCTTCCCCTCCCTCGCTACTGTGGTGGCAAGCGTATTGGCAATGCCAACTTCTTCATTATATTCATCTTCATGATAAACAAAAACATCGAGAGAGAAATCCCTGTTCGGGAAAAGACGCCGGACTGCGAGACTCCGCTTGTTTTTTGGACCTGGCATATCTGCAATGATTAGCAGGTCAAGGTCACTTTCTGGTCTGGCTGTTCCTTTTGCATAGGAACCGAAGAGGTATATCTTTTTTGGACGAGTCTTTTTTACGATTATATCAGAGATCTTTTTTATCTTAGCCTCATCAAGTGTCATAATATGTCTCTTTGTAGGAATTGTTGATAAATATGTAAATCTTTGGTTAAATGATTTGCGTTTATAGAATTTGATTTCCTACTGAAATATCT
>CBDUUM010000090.1:0-5975 GCA_965370445.1 uncultured Methanosarcinales archaeon | reverse complement strand
TTGGAATATGTGGGTAACTATTGAAATATGCAGATAGCTGTTAGTCGTACTCTCTCCAGGTCCGGCCGCATTTGGTGCACCTGAAGAACCTGGTCTCACTCTCATCTGCCGACCTTAGCTGCCTTAGCCACCAGTAAGCAGTTTTATTACCGCATTCCTCACATTTGACCTTGATAGTAGGAAGTCCTGCTGCTTCATCGCCCTCCAGGACCGTGACCTCTCTTTCCTTGAATTCCTTTTTTTCAATGATCTTTTTGGTCTTCTCTTTCTCAAAACCGCATTTCCGGCATTTCATCATGCCGCCGGAGGGCATCATCATACTTTTACAGTGAGGACAAAATTCCATTATATTTTACTTCCTTTTCATTCCAAATATCATATTAACAATAATATTAACATGATTTATAACTTGCACTTTTATTATCACTCATGAAATATCTGCCCTTCAAAGGCAAGTACCTCAGTATCAGACTCGAACCATGCATCAGGGAGCAATCCCGCCTTCATGCAGGTCTGGCCCAGGAACTCTTCTGCATCAAAATCATTTTCTACAGCTACCTGTGGCAGTAATAATCCCGAATACGGCCCCTTTTGTACGATCAGTCCATGCCTGCCCACTTCAATCTTATCTGGCAGTTCTTCAGGTCTTGCTTCCACCCGGTGCGGCGTAGTAAGCACTGTGACCTCGATCTCCAGATTCTTTAGTTCATTAAGAGTAACAGGCATAAACCTGGGGTCTTCCGTAGCAGCATTAATGGCAGAGATCACAATTGCTTCACCCAGCGGCATGACCGGGTAGGGCCTGCCGATACACCCTCGCAGTTCTCTACGGGGGCCGGACCTGTTATTTAAAGTAACGAATACGCCCCTGTTATTCTTGAATACAGGTGGGAGACCTGGGATACCGGGGAGACTTTCGGGCTTGATCACTTCACCACTGCCCAGGTATTCCTCAATGGCCGTACGTGCCAGTTCCAGGGCAGTCTGCCCCTCATCCGGTGTTAGTAATTCGGTCATAATTATTTATTATTCAGGACTTAGCCGAACATGCCTTCCGGGTTTTCGTCATGCTCGTCACTGATCATCTTGTGGTAGGCATCAATAAAATCACTCATCTTGATTGTCCTGTCCCGCCTGCGTATCACGAACATGCCCGCTTCTGTGACGATGGCCTTTATATCAGCACCGCTCAAGTCCCTGGTCATCTTCACCAGCTTGTCAAGGTCAACATCATTGTCCAGGGCCATGTTCCTGGTATGTATCTTGAATATTTCCAGCCGGCCTTTTTCATCTGGTAAAGGTATCTCGATGATCCTGTCGAACCGTCCTGGCCGCAGCAGGGCAGGGTCCAGCAGGTCAATACGATTGGTTGCCGCAATTATTTTTACTTCACCCCGCTCTTCAAAACCGTCCAGTTCTGACAGGAGTTGTACCATGGTCCTGTTTACCTCGGCAGACCCTGTGGTGCCGTCGTGTGTCCTGTGCCCGCCCACGGCATCGATCTCATCTATGAAAACAATACAGGGTGCCTTTTCCCTTGCCATCTGGAACACATCACGTACCAGCCTTGCACCTTCTCCTACGTATTTCTGGACAAGTTCAGAACCTGACATCCTGAGGAATGTGGCATTGGCCCGGCTGGCCACCGCCTTGGCAATGAGGGTCTTACCGCTGCCGGGCGGCCCGTATAAAAGAATGCCTGTTGGTGGTTCCACACCCACATCCCTGAACAGGTCCGGATCGGTGAGCGGGAGTTCAATTGTTTCCACTACTTCCTGGATCTGCTGGTCAAGCCCGCCTATGGAACTGTAATCCACATTTGGTGCTTCGATCAGTTCCATGACCCTGGCCCTTACATCAGCTGGCTTTGCCAGTAATTTCACAATCACAAAACCGTTATTCACTGCAACCCTCATACCGGCTTCCAGTTCATCTGCCAGTTCAGGTGGGATGCGGGTGATAACTTCCTGGTTGCTGCCATGCTGGCGCAGCAGTCCCATATCACCGACAACTTCCATTACTGACGCAATGAACAGGGGTGGTAGTTTCAACTGGTTTACCTGTTCCTTGAGTTTCTGTATGGTCTGCAGGTAATTGCTGTTGGCTACAGCGGCATCAAGCAGTCGTTTCTGTAGCTGGTCGTTCTGCTCATCAAGTTGCTCGATCTTTGTAATTAATGATTGTATATCATCGTCCTGTGTATCCGGGGTATTTATAAAACCCGTTTCACCAGAAGACTTGGCTATTGAGTTATCCATATAGTACAAAATTTGATATTATACGATATAAATGTTAGTAAAACAGTCTAAATATATTTTTTAAGCCCTTCACACATGGAAATAATTATCCATTCACATCTTACGTTCATATTTCGATATCCACAACAAATTTTAATATATACTAAGATTTATAATACATGGAATAACTTAAGATATTATCATGATGATAATGAATTTATATGTGGTTAGTGTTATTATATAATTATAAAATCAACGGATGAATCATAATGAAAGAAAATACAAACGATATCAATGATGAATTGGCCCGCGTTCCAACTGGGATAGAAGGTTTTGATGAGCTTTGTAATGGCGGCCTGTTAAGGGACCACTCATACTTGATATCAGGAACGTCAGGGGCGGGTAAATCCATTCTTGCGCTTCAATTCATTTACAACGGCATCACCAAATACAATGAGAACGGCATAATTGTAGCAACAGAGGAGCGCCCTGAGCATATCAGGGACAATGCAAAAGTATTCGGCTGGGACCTGAAGGCCCTGGAGGATGAGGGAAAACTTGCCATTATTGATGCGGCGTCTACCAAGATCGGTATTCCATCACAGGAAAAATACGTTGACGTGAGACCCTTTGACATGCGTTCCATGATGGACCAGATCATAATGATCCAGGAAGAGATCGATGCCAAACGGGCAGTAGTAGATTCCACCACATCTATTGGATTCTATCTGCAGGACCCGGCCAAGATACGTGTGGAACTGTTAAAACTGTCCACCACCCTGGAAATACTGGGCCTGACTTCAATGATGACCTCTGAGGTTGTGGATGATGATCATCCCAGCCGTTTCGGAGTTGAGAACTTCGTGACCGAGGGGACTATTGCCCTGTATTACAAGAGGATGGAAAATGTAAGGGTGCGCAGCCTTGAAATATTTAAAATGCGCGGCTCTGACCACAGCAAGAAGATCCATCCCTATGAAATTACTACAGATGGGGTCGTTGTGCATCCGCACGAAGAGGTCTATACAGTATTCTGATAACGACTATACAGTACCAGTGATGGTTGGAACAACTATACAGTACCAGTGATGGCAGCCAACTTCATTTCCGGCTGCCTGTAGTTATTTTTGCTAATACTGATTATTCAACATCAGTTATCGATTCAACATCAGTTATAGCTAATTTACATCTAAAGTGATAGATAGCGGACAGATTATTTATTTGAAAACAGTAACAGCATTATTCTGCATACTCTACTTCATGTCCGCATTCAACACATTTGTAAATAACAAGTTTTCGACCCAGGTGGTCAAACCGTTTAATTGTAGGATACCTGAACAGGTTCATTTTTCCTTCACATTCCGGACAATAATGCATCATAATATCATTAAAGTATATTGTAGTTATTATACATATCGATTTTCAATTTTCAGGTAATTGTTCGGATACTGATCTCCAGGTTATCGCGCAATGCTTGCTGTAACCGGCCACCAATATCAGAATTCTTGACAATCCTGATATCACCTTTTCGCCCCACAGTAGCAGTAAAGATAACTTCTCCCTCTACCATCACTTCCACGTCCGCCCCGGGCACTCCGGACGATTTTAAAACAATATGTTTCTTCATTAATGAGATTTCAGGAACAATTGTTTTCCTTAACTCCTCTTCCACCGGCACATGGCTGCTGTCAAGGGGTCTAACATCTATATGGATGCCCAGTCTTTTTTCCATCATCTCAATGTTCCTTCCGCCCTTGCCGATCACTTTAGGGATATCATTATCATTTACCCACAGGGTGGCCCTGTCATCCCTACTCAATTCAACTTTAACAGGCCCGTGCACCTTACGGCGAAACTCATCGCTTATACGTTTGGCAGCCAGTCCCCATGCTGAGGGGACCGCCTCTGGGGTTTGGGCAGTGGGCATTACCACTACCTGTTCACCGTATGTGTATATCTCGAACTCGGTCCTGCCGCTCTCAAAGTCCGTCACCGTGATCACGGGCCTGGCAAGGTCGGATTCAGTCATACCATGAGGCACTTTGACAGTGAACTTGATATCCTGCACACTGGCCACTTCTCCCTTGTCAATGAATATCACCGTATCCACCACCTGTGGTATCATACCCAGGTCCACCCTGCCGATAAGCCTCTGGATAGCATCCACTGGCCTGTTGGCATGAACCACACCCACCATACCCACACCGGCCAGCCTCATATCAGCGAACACCTGGAAATCCGAGGTCTTGCGCAACTCGTCGTAAATAGTATAATCGGGCCTGACAAGCAGCAGCAGATCCGCTGTCTTTTCCATACTCCCTTCCAGCGGTGAATACTGGGTAATTGCATCTTCTACTGACAGGTCCCTGGGTGATTCCATGGTCTTGACGATCTTGTTACAGCTTTGCAGGAACTCTGCCACCCCTGCGGCGAATGTGGATTTTCCGGCTCCCGGCGGACCTGCTATAAGTACACCACGCTGCTGGCCTGCCAATCGCTGCTTCAGTTCCCCTGCCATCCTGTAATCGTCCATGGACACAAATGCCACCGGGCGCACCGCAGTGATCTCCATGCCGTCAGAAAAGGGCGGGGCGGCGATTGCGATCCTCATGTTCCCAAGCTGGAGCACTGTTGCACCGTCGTATTCCATCTCTACAAAGCTGTCAGGGTCCCTTTTTGTCCTTTCAATAAGTTCCCTGGCCATTGACCTGAGCTCATCCTCAGTGCAGGGAACATCACCTATACTTACGAGCTGGATATCCTTGATGGAACCCTTTTTAGCAAGTGGCTCCACACCGTCTTTGAGATGCACTGACATTGTGTCGGGTGTAAAGAACTCTTCTATGGCAGTGGGTCTGGCCTCAGTCATTTCCGGAGGCAGGAAGATCACTTCCAGGCCCCTGGCATCAGCTATCATGGACTGTACCCTGTCGCCTGTCATGAAAGTGGCACTGCAGTCAAGTGCAACCTGCCGTATCATGGCATCGATCTCTCCCATTCTTGCCAGTTCCACCTGTGCGGGACCCGGCCGCTTTCCTGCAAATTCGAGTTCGATCAGGCCGAGATTTGCCATCTCCCTCAGCCTTCCCAGTTCCTCAAGTCCATTATACCCAGACTCACGATGCCGGTTTGCCTGTGATTCTATCTCGGCCACCACAGCCTCAGGCACGATTATGGTAGAATCCCTATATTCCCCGGCATCGATAAGGGAAGTAATACGGCCTCCAATGATCACGCTTGTGTCAAGTACCAGTTTCATATCCCTACTCCATCCTTCAGGGTTAATACACGTCTTCAGGATTAAAGACCTTCTCGCTCACCACATCGCCTTCAAGCGTGCGGTAGAAACATGACCGGTATCCCATATGACACGCACCACCGCCCAGCTGTTCCACCTTAATCAATACAGCGTCTGCATCGCAGTCAATGTACATATCGTGTACAAGCTGCACATGACCGGAACTTTCGCCCTTGAGCCAGAGCTTGCCCCGGCTGCGGCTGAAGTAGTGAGCCTTACCGGTCTCCACTGTCTTTTCAAGGGCTTCAAGGTTCATGAAAGCCAGCATGAGTATCTCGTTCGTCTCGTGATCCTGGGCTATGGCAGTAATGAGCCCTTTATCATCAAATTTCAATTGAGCGCGTATATCGTCAGATAATTTCATCGAACTACCTGATGTTTTGTTATAATAAAATCATTTGGATGCAAGCTAATATGCAAGCTAATATGCAAGCTAATAT
>CBDUUM010000089.1:0-6042 GCA_965370445.1 uncultured Methanosarcinales archaeon | reverse complement strand
ATTTGTAAAAATTAAGCCCGGAAAGATATCATACAGGAGGCAAATCAGCACTACTTTTAGATGCCTATCCATCTAATTTGCAGTACCAACAAATACGTCATATTCCATTGATCTCGATCCGGGTCATGTATCCATATGCCACAATCGTGAAAATGGCATACAGATGCCATAACCCCGGCAGTAATACTTCCCTATCGGCCAGATTCTGCCTGTGTACCAGGTAACTGGTCTATCGGGTGAAAACAACCGGGGTTAATGACCTTGATGCTGTTTGGACAGATTCTATTGTCTACAGTATACCCAGGTATTTATCAATCTCGTATGGTGTGACCTGTATCCTGTAATCATCCCATTCGCGTTTCTTTATCTCAATGAACCTGTCAAAGACATGGTCGCCAAGAGCCTTTCGTACAAGTTCACTATTTTCAGTAGCCTGGATGGCTTCCCCAAGACTGGATGGCAAGGAGGTTATACCTTCATCTTTCATCTCGGACTTACTCATATTGAAAATGTTCTTCTCTACCGGGTCAGGCAGTTCATACCCTTTCTCAATCCCATCAAGACCCGCACACAACATCACCGAGAATGCCAGATAAGGATTACAAGCCGGGTCAGGACAACGCAATTCCATCCTGGTAGCCAGTTCCTTGCCAGGCTTGTACATGGGTACTCTCACCAGTGCACTGCGGTTCCTTCTGGCCCATGCCACATAGACCGGTGCCTCGTAACCGGGCACAAGCCTCTTGTAACTGTTCACGGTCTGGGCCAATACACAACACATCTCGTTAGAATGTTTCAGGATACCTGCAATGTAGCTCTTTCCAATACCAGAAAGACTGTACTCGTCGTTCGCATCAAAGAAAGCATTTGAGTCACCTTTGAAGAGACTCTGGTGGACATGCATCCCGCTTCCATTTTCCCCGAAAATAGGTTTAGGCATGAAACTGGCATACAGGTTATTCTGTGTTGCTATCTCTTTGGCTATAAGTTTATAGGTCATTGTATTGTCTGCCATTTGCAACCCTTCTGCATACCTCAGGTCGATCTCATGCTGGCTGGGTGCAACTTCATGGTGGCTGTATTCCACCCTGATGCCCATATCTTCAAGTGCAAACACGGTTTCCCTGCGCAGGTCTGTAGCAAGGTCAAGGGGTGAAAGGTCGAAATATCCACCTTTGTCAATAGTCTGGGTAGAATCGCATGAATCAAAATAAAAGTATTCCAGTTCAGGACCTACATATAACGTATAGCCCATATTCCGGGCACGTTCCAGGTTCTGTTTAAGTATATACCTGGGGTCACCTTCAAAGGGACTGCCGTCCGGGTTTAATATATCCACGAACATCCTTGCAGTAGCCCGCTCCTTTGGCCTCCATGGAAGTATCTTGAAGGTAGTGGGGTCGGGCATGGCCACCATATCGCTCTCTTCTATATCCCGGTAGCCTTCAATTGAGGAACCGTCAAATCCCATTCCTTCATCAAGTGCTCCTTCCAGTTCTTCCTTGGTTATTGCGAAACTCTTCATGGCCCCCAGGATATCTGTGAACCACAACCGGATGAACTTTACATCCATTTCTTCAACTGCTTGAAGTACGTCATCTTTTGTTTGCATTTCATTACCTCTTGTATTATGGGTAGACTATGGCATAGTTCCTATTTAATATTATATAAAATTATCTATCCCCTCAGCCTTGTGTGTAGTCCAGTGGATATGGCCCAAAACCTGTTCATAAAATGGTTGGTATTCATTAAATTTCACTTTCTTTTCAGATTCCAAATATATTCTATATATACTTTTCCTCGCATTATAGTAATACTTATATAGTATTAACTATACAGTAAATTACCGTTTACCGGTAAAATACTGGTTTAAATATAATGGAGGTAAAAAAAATTATATTAAATAAAAAAATTCCAACGCTGACTATTACAGCAGTATTGTTACTATTATTGCTTGTCATGCCTGTGATGGGTGCAACACCTGATGAGAACGCCGAATCGATCATCAGCGTGCAGACCGCCCTGACATTTGTCTGGCTGCTGATGTGTGGTGGTCTGGTCTTCCTGATGCATGCCGGATTCTCGCTTGTTGAAGCCGGGCTCACCAGGACAAAGAACACAGCAAATATCCTTATGAAGAACTTGATGACGATCTGCCTCGGTGTTCTGATCTACTGGGCGGTCGGCTGGGCAGTTATGTATGGCGATGACATTGCAGGTCTTTTCGGATTCAGTCAGTTCTTCTTGAGCGGTAATGACAATGCACTCTGGAACTCATGGTTCTTCCAGATGGTCTTTGCGGCGACCGGTGCGACTATCGTATCAGGTGCTATGGCAGAACGTACCAAATTCAAAGCATATCTGGTCTTCACCGTGCTGCTCGTTGCGATCATCTACCCGGTCTACGGACACTGGGTATGGTCCGGATCGGATCTCGCACTTCTAACAGGGGATGGCAGTATATTCGTGCAACTGGCCGGTGCAAGTTTCCATGACTTTGCAGGCTCAGGGGTCGTACACTCGATCGGCGGCTATGCAGCCCTTGCCGGTGTGATTGTACTTGGTCCAAGGCTCGGCAAGTTCAAAAATAAGAAACCTGTAGCTATTCCAGGTCACAGCATTACGCTTGCATTTCTCGGAACGCTGCTTCTGTGGTGGGGATGGCTTGGTTTTAACTGCGGCTCAACCCTTGACGGCAGCGACGCTTACATGAACCTTGTGGTTGTGAATACATTCCTTGCAGCCGCTGCTGCTGCTACAGCCGCTATGCTTATCACATGGGCTAAGACCGGAAAGCCAGACCCATCGCTCACTGCGAACGGTGTGCTTGCAGGACTTGTTGCGATCACTGCACCCTGCGGCTCGGTTGAGAACTGGGCAGCGATTGTGATAGGAATTATAGCGGGCGCAATCGTCTATGCCGGTGTGATGTTCAACGAAGCTGTCCTCAAGGTCGATGACCCGGTCGGTGCGATCGCTGTACACGGTTACTGCGGTACATGGGGTGTCCTGTCAGTCGGGATATTCTCGGTCGGCATGGGCAACGGAATACTTGCAGATGCAGTATATGCGGCAGGTGCACCCGGACTGTTGTACGGTGGTGTGAGCCAGTTCGTGATCCAGGTCATAGGAGCGCTCGCAGCCATTATCTGGGCATTTGTGGTGGCTTTTATCGTGTTCAAGATCATCGATGTGATCATGGGACTACGTGTGTCTGAGAGAGAGGAGCTTGAAGGACTGGACACCACAGAACACGGAATACGGGCATACCCCGAATACATAACCGAGTGAGGTGAGCTTTGATGAGTGAAATGAGAAAGATAGAGGCAATTATACGACCAATGAAACTGGAAGATGTAAAAAACGCGCTGAGTGATGCCGGATTTGTTAGTATTACTGTGACCGAGGTCAAAGGACGCGGGCAGCAGAAAGGACTTATCCAGCAGTGGCGCGGGCGGGAATACTGTGTAGACCTGCTTCCAAAAACCAGGATCGAGATCGTGTTGTTAGAGCAGGATGTGGATCGTGTGATCGAGCTCATCCAGGGGGCGGCTGCTACTGGAAATATAGGGGACGGTAAGATATTCGTGGTCCCTATTGAAGCAGCCATGCGTATCAGGACAGGAGAAACAAACGAGGACGCGCTTTAGCGTCCTTTCCTTTTTTTTTTATTTTTACATGTTCCCAGGATTCAGTTTTTCAGTTGAAGAGCTATCATGCTCCCTTGCTGATATGTGCAGTAATACCTACTTTAAATATGGGGGTTTTAGATAATGTATTTAAGGCAGATGGAAACTGATGATCTTGGTATCCTGCTTGATATGTCACATGCAGAAGGGTGGTCATCAGATGTATTCGAATTCGAACTTTATTATAAGCTCAATCCTGGTGGATGTTTTATCTCTGTTGCAGATAAAAAAGTAGTGGGAGGAGTTATGACATTCACTTATCCCAACAGCGGCTGGATAGGTAATCTTATTGTTGACAAAAAATACCGCCTGAAAGGATTCGGGAAAGCCCTTTTCCGCAGGGGTCTGCGGCACTTGTCCTCCCTGCCTACAATTTTCTTGTGCGCATCTCCAATGGCAGTAGGATTATATTCAGAATTCGGGTTCAGGAAAGTATCGAACATCAACAGGTGGGAACATAAAAGTATGACCCTTGATCTGCCTGAGAGTATCAGGAATCCTGAACTTGTGCTTGCTATGGATAGTAAGTACTGGCGTGAGGATAGGTCGCTGATGCTATCCCAGATGCTTACAAACCGCTCTTATGTATTCAATGAGGGTGCATGGCTGGGATTCGGACAGGTGGATGACCACTGGACCATAGGGCCGTGGGAAGCAAATGATAAAGATTCTGCACTTGACCTCTTAAAAGGGGCCATTGTAGATGGTAACGACCAGCGTATACTGGTGGATGTACCTGCACAGAATACCAGGGCATGGGATATACTGACAATTATGGGTTTTGAAGTTGTTGGCAAAACAGTGCTTATGTGCAGGGGCCTGCTTCCTGATATTGCCTTTGACAATATCTTTGGTCTTGCCAGTATGGGTTCAAAGGGATGAATAGTTAATACTATATATTATAAAATCTATAGTGGTTTACCGACTTAATTATCTTGATATGTGATATCCGGGATTGGAACATATGACTGAATTTACTACCCAAAGATTAATAATCGAGATATTGAAAACAATTCATGAAAACAATGAACCTATAGGTGCACGGCTGATTGCTGATAAAATGGATGGCAGAGGATATTCCCTTGGGGAAAGGGGTGTCAGATATCACCTGAAGATACTGGATGCCAATGGATTTACCAAAAGGGTCGGCTATTCCGGAAGGATCATAACAAAAAAGGGGATTGCCGAGATAAACAATGCTCTTGTCGGGGATAGGATGGGTTTTGTCATCAGCCGGATCCAGGAACTGCTATACAGTACGACTTTTGATCCCTATAAAAAAAGCGGGAACATAATTATCAATCTGTCTACTATGGATAAAGATGACTTTGATAGAAACATGGAATTGATCCGGGCCGTGATACAAGCAGGTTATACTGTTAGCCCCATGTGTCATATTTTTGAAGAGGGGGAAAAAGTTTCCAGTATTACAGTGCCGCAGGGATCAGTAGGAATTGCTACAATATGTTCTATAACAATAGATGGAGTTCTTCTGAAGCAGGGTATTCCTATTGAAACTAAATATGGCGGGATCATCCAGGTAGATAATGGTATACCTGTACGTTTCACAGACTTGATCTCATATACAGGGACTTCACTTGACCCTATCAAGATATTCATGTCTAAACGAATGACAGATGTTATGGGTGTATTGGATCACGGCAGCGGCTTACTTCTGGCTAATCTTCGGGAGGCTCCGATCATTGCTCATGAAAATATCTTGGATATAATTGACAGGCTTAATAGTGCCGATATCGGCGGTGTTATCGGACATATCCACGCAGGTGATACAGTTCTTTCTGCCCCCATCAGTCCGGGTAAGATAGGTATACCCATTTATGCCGGTGTCAACCCTCTGGCAGCAGTAATGGAAAAAGGGATCGAAGTGTCAACATACCCGGTCAGTTCGATGATGGATTATGGGGAAATGAATAAAATATTTTAGGGAATTTTCAACGTAATGTTCTGAAGTTTACTAATAGAATTTTGTGCTGACACCTGAGATGCCCTGGACTTATTTTTCATTAAATATATCGCCATATCTAAGATTGTTTTTTAGTACCTAAAACCATTACATTATTTTAATATTTTCTGTATATTTTGTTATAATCAGTCTATTGATATCGATAAATATTTCAGAACATAGTTATATAAATTTATATTAATAGATTTATATTTTTTGAATAGGAATCTTTATATAATATCAGCTCAACAGTAGATTGCCGTTGTATGATATAATAATATATAAATACAACGTATATTGGAGGCACGCAAATGAGACAAATAGCAATGTATGGGAAAGGTGGCATCGGCAAGTCAACGACCACCCAGAACTTGACCGCAACGCTTGCCG
>CBDUUM010000088.1:0-6054 GCA_965370445.1 uncultured Methanosarcinales archaeon | reverse complement strand
GAGATCAAATGGCGAAACAAGAAAAGCAGCTACAAAGACATTGACAACCTAATACAAAAAATCAGCAGCTCCGAATTCAGGACACAAAAGAAACGGGTGATATTCATATCAAAATCCGGATACACACAATCTGCGCTCGAATTTGCAGGACAGCATGAAGTAGAACTCCTTAACAGACACATGGAAAAAGTATCGATCCATGATAGCTGAAATATACCTGACCCTGCGCTCACACCACATCCACACACCCGAACCCCATAGCATTCTTCTCGCCCAGCCCTGCATCATACGCAAACCCGATAAGCTCAGGGCTCGCCTCAACCGCCATCCTCATCAAACTGCACCGCCTGAAAGAATTGCCAACCGATATCCGTTTGGGTTTGACGTCCTTCACATCCACAACCTCAAAATGCTCATGCTCAACAGGGTGCCCGTAGAACTTCTCATACCGGGCGGCCAGGTTTGCGTGAAGGTTCTCATAGAACTTGGCATCCTTCGGGTACAGGTCAACCTCGACCAGCTTACCATCACGTTTTCTCATAGTCTTGACATACACAGGTGACAGGGTTTTAAATGTACAGGTATCCGAAAACTCACGCAGTGGAAGGATCTCCACACGCTCGATAATAAGATTAACCTTCTTCCTTTTGCCAAGGAAGAATTCAGGTTCAAGCAGCAGCCCCTCAGTAAAACTTCGTATGAATTCAGGATCGGGCGAAGAAAGGAATAAGTGAGCCCTTGTGAAATTCAAGCCATCTTTAGCCGGGATCCGGTCTTCGATGACCAGATTGGAAAACGTATAGAACTTGAATCCCTGATGGCTGTGGATCGAATTTGCCAGGGTAATATTTGCCGCAGCAAGACGGGAATACAGCATAGATGCTATACCGTACTGGTAATCATAGAACAACGGACCACCTGAAAGTTTTCGAATCGTGATTTTACTTCGCACGATAATGAAAACAGGCGTGATATGACTTATACTTGTGGACGCTTTTCGAGACTTTTTAATTTAAACGCTTGTTCCTTTACCTCCTAAGAAAAATATCCAAAAAAAACGCCTTGGAATGTCTTGAGTGTCGCACCATTACGGTTTTGGAGCTAACTGTGTGAACGTTTAGTAGAATTAACCACAAATGAACACGGATGAACACAGATATTCCAAGGATATTCGATTATATATCTAATATTGCCATGTAATTCAAATTATAATCAAAAATGGGTGTCCCCTTCAAATAAAATGGCAATTTATCATAGTGCTCGGGATTTTGAGACACTGATTACACAGATTGATAGTGCTTGTGAAAATCAGTGTAATCTATGTCTATATTAATCTTGCATCTGGCCATACTTTTTGAAGCGGGCGCAATAATAGCTTTATCTGTGTTCATCCGCTGTTCATCTGTGGTTCGTTTTCACTGAACTGTCTTTCGGAACTAACGGTATGAGCCTTTTTTAGTATATAGAGTGGGTCAATTTTCAATGGGATTTTTCAGGTTTTCTCTAATCCCTGCACCCCACGCTCGCAAAGGGTCACGTGTGCCTTGCATCAAACACAATGCACATGCCGTTCATTGCAATCATTGCAGTGAGAAATAATAGTAACCCACTTAACATTGAAAAGAATACAAAAAACAAAAGTCACATCTTCTCACGCACAGGCTCAAGTATCCGGTTCATATACTCAGCCGCACCGGCTTTCAGGTCCATCGGATGCAGTTCTTTCGATGCAAACTCAGCCTCAAGTTCCTCATAAGTGGGGTAATGCAGGTCACCGCCGTACTTCTCAGGCCGGTGTATAGTGATCTCCCCAAACCGGGGCATGATATGATACTTAAACAGCGCCAGCACCGGGTTATCCACGATATCTCCTTCAGGGCAGAACGCCTTATTTACCTTCTTCTTTACCGCCTTTTCAGAATCATCCATCGAAATGAAATTATTTGCCGACGAGGACATCTTCTTGCCGTCCAGTCCCAGCAGGATAGGCGTATGTATGCAGATAGGCGCCTTGTATCCCAGCCCGGGCAGCCCTTCCCTGGCCAGCATATGTATCTTACGCTGGTCAATACCGCCAACAGCCACGTCCACTCCCAACATGGCAATGTCCACGGCCTGCATTAGGGGATATACCATCTGGGACACCATGGGTTTGTCAGCACTGCGGCTCACCTCGTCCATACTGCGCCTGGCCCGGTTCAAGGTAGTACTCCTGGCCAGTTTTAATACACTTAACATATAATCAGGTTCAAGCTGGTAATCAGAGCCATAAACAAAATTGGTCCTCCCTTCCTCAAGACCCAGTGCAATAAAACACTCCTTATTAAAATCAGCGATCTCCCTTACTTCTTCCATTGTCCCCTTCTCGTTGAGATACGCATGAACATCTGCCAGCAGCACCGTCACATTAAATCCGGCGTTCTGCATATCTATCAACTTATTTACAGTGAGGACGTGACCCATGTGTATCTTGCCGCTGGGTTCATATCCCACATAGGCAGTAGGAGATTCCTTGGTTTCCAGTAGCTGTTCCAGTTCTTCCTGTGTTACGATCTCTTCAGTATTCCGTTTAATGAGTGCCAGTCTGTCCATACCTGTTCAACCACCTGATAGATTCCAGAGAACACTATCCCAGGATTAATAAATATATCGACAGCAGACAAGTATATCTACTATTCTCCCAGCAACGCCCTAACTCGGTCAATAAGTTCACTGCGTCCGAAAGGTTTTGTAATATAATCGGCCACCCCCACCACATGCAGCCCGATCATCTTATCAATAGGCTGGGCCTTGGCAGTCAACATGACAATCGGTATGTCCTTTGTCTCCTTGTCCTCCAAAAGCTTCGTGCGTACTGCCCAGCCATCCATCCCGGGCATCATAATATCAAGAAGTACCATATCCGGTTTTTCGGTCTTGATCTTTCCAAGAGCTTCCGAACCACTATATGATGCGCAAGTCTCATAACCTTCTGTTTCCAGGACAAGTTTTACCAGATCGACCGTATCAGGTTCATCATCCACTATCATTATCCTTTTTGTCAAGTTTACCCTCACCTATAACTTTTTAATTGATTCATATTATTTATATATTTACGTACTACTGTCAGGTTGTTTTACAGGCAGCAGGACATGGAAGACACTTCCCTTACCCTGGATATTTCGTGCCCATATAGCCCCGTTATGCCATTCAATGATCTTTTTACAAATGGCAAGACCAAGACCCGTACCACCAAACTTTCTTGTAGAACTGGAATCGATCTGGTAGAACCTTTTAAAAATCATATCAAGTTGATCTTCCTCTATTCCAATACCTGTATCGAAAACCTCTATATGTATATGATCTGCATCCTCATGATAAGCCCTAACTGATATTTTCCCACCTTCATCAGAGAATTTCACTGCATTTTCCAATAGGTTATTGAACACCTGTACCAGTCGATCCTCATCACCATCCAGTGTCAGGTTTGCCTCAATGTCCTTTACGATTGTGATATTTTTTTCCTTAGCAACCTTTTCAAAATCTGTAATTACATCGTCTATCAGACGTTCCAGTTTTATACTTGATATCTCATGCTCGATGGATTCAAACTTTGAAAAGTCCAGAACGTTTGTTATTAGCCGGGTCAATCTGTCAATGTTTCGCAATACCACAGCCAGGCTTTTTTCCTGCATATCTGTTATATCCCCAAGCGCACCATCCAGCATCAATTCCGTATATCCCCTGATAGCTGTAAGTGGAGTGCGGAGTTCATGGGAAATGTTGGCGACCAATTCAGATTTTATCTTATCCATCTGCTGGAGTTCCTTGTATGCATTCTCCAGGTTTTCGTAGGACTCCCTTAGCTGATTCTCAAGTGTCTTCTGTTCTGTCACATCCCTTCGTATCTCCAGGGTACCAGTGACATTATCATTCTCATCCTTTAACGGTGAGCCCGTTATCTCAAAAAAGAACTCCTTGCCGTTATCTTCCTTTCTGGAATGAATCACCCGTACGACTTCACCGGATTTCATTGATTCAACAGCCGGGCAGTCCTCACACATTTTATCTTTTCCTTCAAATACCTGATAACAAAATTTACCATTGATATCATCACCAAAAATTTTGTTTGCCAGATTATTGGCAAAGATAATCTGATAATCCTTGTCCAGGGCACTGGCTACATCACTTATACTCTTGAATATTGTCTCAATTTCATTTCGTTTTAATACCAATTCACCCATCGTCTTTTGAAGGTCAACAGCCATTTTATTGAATGCATTGGCAAGTTTTGCAGTTTCATCATTAGTTCCCACGTCTATTTTTTCAAATTGTCCCCTCGCTATGGATTCTGTTCCTTTGATCAACTTATTGATAGGGCTGATAATGGCACCGGCATAGTATCGCGAAACAAAGATGGACAGCACAAAACCTGCGAATAAAAATAAAATATATATTATCAATATCCTGTATCCTGCATCAATATATGGCTGTTCCAGTATCCCCACATACAATATTCCTATGATATCCCCATTAATGTTCTTGATAGGTTTGTAGGCCGTTACATACCAGGAATTTACTACAAAAGCCCTGCCCTTCCAGTATTCTCCTTTTTCAAGGACAGCTTCGTTCACTTCCTGGGAAACCCTTGTAGTGATCGCTCGCTCCCCTGTATCTGTGGGAACATTAGTGGATATCCTGAAATCTTCCTGGAAAATAGTAGCAGTACCCACATCTCTTCCGCTATAAATCTCATCCTTGTACAGAGCGTTTTTAATCTCATCCACGATATAGTAATCACGATTTATCAGATCGGCCCCATACAGTACACCGATAATACTTCCATTCATGTCATAGATAGGAGATGCGATCAATATGGCCATACCTGATGTTGAATGGTTCTCAGGTCTTGGTTTCGCCTTTGGGGTGGGCGTGAACTCCATATATGCCTGGTCAGCCAGAGACCTGTTTTCCTTTAGCAATTCCTCATATGTGATTATTTCAGTCGATGATAATGTTGCACCACTCATGGCATGCCGGACCAGATCATTAGCAGCTTGTGAATCCCCATATAATTCGGGATTTCTTGCCCTTGCTACCACAATACCGTTCTTATCAACAACAGTCAGGATATCAAGTTTACCGTAAAACTTTTCATCATATATATTTACAAGATTCTGGCGGAGTACTTCATGGTCATCATTGACCAATGGATCAATTATTCGTGAAAAACCCGCAGTGTAGGACACCATATCCTCTGCATGTTTCATGTAGTCAACATATATCACATCGGCAACATCAAGGTCATGCACCACAGCATCCTGGATGTTGGTTTGGAAAACGTCATTGAACAGGTAAACACCTACTCCGCCAGCTATGAGGAACGATGCTAGTAGAATGATCAGGAATCCAAATGTTAGTTTTTTACGGATAGTGGTATTAATGTTTCCCACCCCATTGTTATTGTATTAGTGGATTATTTCTTTTAAGAGCCAACCCCAGTATTTCAATGCTGCAATGAAACCGAATGTAACTCCCATTGCTAAAAACAGATAGCTCAGATCAATGAACTGATGTATCTGGAAATCTGCGGTGTTGCAATTTAACAGGATATATAACTGGACTACCAATGAACTCAGAACGAACACAGAACCAAGTGTAAATAGATAATAATATTTTTTCATTTGCAAGGCTTCACCCAGCCGTTTACTGAGCTTGAAGAATAACAAAAATAAAATTAGTAGCGCACAACCTGATACTATCTGAATGATTGCAGTATTTAAAAAAACACCACTATACATCAATTAGACCTCGTCATTGTTTGGTACAGTTTAATGCTTAACATCATTGCAACCAACAGCCCCATCATTTCAATCAATTGTATTAAAACGTAATTTGATACAAAAAAGTGTAAAAATACTGAAAGGACAAGGAATGCAGCTATAATAAATAATTGGTAATAAGTTTTATAATTAAATTTACTCTGGTAAAAATACGCTATGGCTCCCATCATTAATATTATCATACTAATTAATATCTCAATATACAGATGGGCTACCTGAGCAAAAAAAGAAT
>CBDUUM010000087.1:0-6144 GCA_965370445.1 uncultured Methanosarcinales archaeon | reverse complement strand
GGTGGATGATGGACCCAGGTGCGGTTGCGGGAATTTTGGGGATATGGAAGCCCTGTCTTCGGGTGTCGCTATTGCCAGGGATTATAAGGATGGAGTAACAAGCGGGGATATGGCGGCTGAAGGTGTGACGGCTGAGGATGTATTCAACCTGTTTCGTAAGGGTGACCCTAAGGCAAAGTCAGTGATCACTAATGCTGCAAGGTATTTCGCAAGGGGGCTGGTTTCCATTAACGCTATCCTGGACACACGGGTGTTTATTATCGGCGGGAGTGTGTTCATGAACAACAGGCATATCCTGCTGCCCATGGTAAAGGAAGAGTTCTGCAAGTCATTCCCGGCCCTGTCAAAGGATGTGGAGTTCAGGCCGTCTGCACTTGACAGCTACCTGGGCGATCTGGCAGCTCTTTGCCTTGTCATGCCTGATGACTGGGTGCGGCAGTGGCAGGAAAAACGGCCGTGGGAGTATGCCCCTGAGCCGATCGTACTGGGTACCAATTCAACGTTCAAATAAATGGCAACTGTTCAGATGTGAGCATTTTCTTGTGGTGTATCAACACAGAAAAATTTATAGATATACAGACCTGTATATATACAGCATGGTATATCTAACAAAAAAAGAAAAAGCCCTTTTTACAAACAGGGAAGCAGAAATAGAACAGATCAATAAGGCAATAAAATTACTTATAGATGGGTATCCTAAAAACTTTTCATTATTGGGATTAAGAAAGACAGGTAAAACACTGCTTTTAAGAAAAATTGCCGAAAGCCAGAAAGAGTCAGTCATTGTCTTTTTCAATGTCGAGAGCAATTTCTCACCACCTGAAGATATTGCTCTCAGATTCATTTACAGCATATTCCACTCATTAAGGCCAGACACGGATTATCTGCCATCCCTTTCTGATATGAATATGATAAAACCTGAAGCGAAGTCAGCAGATGAAATAGTCAGCCTGTTCATAAAAGAATACGAAAAAACAATACCGGATAGATTACTATTAATCCAGAAAGCATTCGAACTGCCTGAAAAGCTGTCAAAGGAACTGAACATAAAATTCATCATAATGCTGGATGAGTTCCAGGCAATAAATGGCCTGAACAACTATAGTGAGATTAAAAACATACTTGGGGCTATAAGGTCTTTTTTTGAGCACACTGAAAATGTGATGTGGATAATTTCCGGATCTGCGGTATCATTGATGCACAGCATGACCTCTGGCGCATCATCGCCTTTGTTTGAACTTTTTACACATATGAAACTGGACTTTTTCAGCAGGCAGAATACCCTGGAATTGATTATAAAAATTGAGAAAATGTATGGCGCAGAATCAGGCAATTCAATAAAGGAAAAGATATTTACATTTACAAGAGGCCATCCATTCTACACATTCTGTATTGCAGACAGGTTGTACTCACATTCAGAAAAACCGCAGATAAGAGACCTGACAACAACAATACTTGAAGAAATCCTAACACCAAATGCAAGAATATATGATCACTGCAAATATGTGTTTGACATCTCTATTGAAAAAGCAAAAGGCAAGGCAACTATTAAACGGGTGCTGGAGTACCTCTCAGAAAATGATAGCGCCATAATGGCAGAGATAAGCAAAGCCACAAGAATGCCTGCTGCAACAGTTAATATTTCACTCATGAGGTTGATGGAAGTGGACCTGATTGAAAAAAGTGATCATAATTATAGAATATGTGACCCTGTCCTCAGATTTTGGATAAAGAACATGCTTCTTGGTGGCGGTGATTTCACAAGGATAAGTACGGTCCGGATAAAACAGATTGAACAGGATCTCCTGAAGACAAAAACAGAGCTTGGAATCGCAAAAGAATATGAGATAAGAGAAAAGCTGAAAGAGATGTTCGGTTTTGAATTCAACAGATATATGAAAAACAATATAGAACTGGACGCTCTTGGTTTTGATAACGGTACATACCATATTGTGGAAATAAAATGGAGAAACAAAGCCACAAATTACAAAGATATAATGAATTTCATGGAAAAAACAAACGAGTTTGACCCAGCAAAACTTTATTTCATCTCAAGATCAGGGTTTACACAACAGGCAGAAATCCTGCTAAAGGAAAAAAACATAAAAATAATCAAATTATGACTATACAGATCTGTATATATACCAACCTGTATATATACCGACCTGTATATGCACAAATCCGTATACCTTAAACCACTACTTTCCTATTCAAGCCGAAACTGAACATCAACAATAGATAAAATGAAGGACTGAAAAAAAATCATTCCTCCATTGACACAAACCCCTCATACCACTCACTCCACCGCTGGTATACCGCACTCATATCCACACTCCCGTCCCAGTCCTGCAACTCATTCACCAGCAGCCAGAACATATTATTAGCCTGCCCAACCGCATCTGCCTCCACCAGTTCAGGTCTGTTCTCACCGGCTTTGGCTATTGCCGTTTTGATATTCGCCCTCATCTTAATATTCAGCAGCACCTCATCAATGCTTATGCCCCACTTATCAGCGATCCTGCCTATCAGTTCTGATTGTCCCATATCCAGCAGGTCAGTTGGCTCGATGCTGTCAGCAGCCGCATTAAACTTCATCAGGTCATTGAAGAACGTACTTGTACCATCCCAGTTGGCAGTAGTAACCTCAGATACCTGCACCAGCCGCTTCTTTTTGCGCATACTACCGCTGATCCTGATATTAGAGCACACCACCACTGCATCCGTGGCCCTGAATGACTGTTCGGGCACACCCAACGCACCCACGATGCGCTCGTACACGGTCTGGGTTGATGCACCGTGTATGGTACCAAGCACCGAATTGCCGGCAGTGCCTACCTGCATGGCCTCGTACAGTATCCTGGTCTCGGGTCCCCTGACCTCGCCTATGACCAGCGTGGAATTGCCCAGGCGCAGTGCCGCCCTCAGTGCAGTATCGGGCGCTATCTCAGATTGAGAGCCGCCAACAGCCGAGCGGGTGTTCATACCCTGCACCTTCCAGCCCAGGCGCTGCAGATCGCGCAAGGGCAGTTCAGGTGTATCCTCAATGGTCAGGATGCGGTACTTCTGGGGCACTTCCAGCAGCATGGCTGACAGCAATGAAGTCTTGCCCGCACCAACTCCGCCTGCTATCAGGATGGATGAATCCCCGTCAACCAAAAAGCTCAACAGTCCTGCGGCAAGCGGCGTCATCGAGCCTTCATTGATGAGTTTGGGAAGAGTCCAGGGTGTCCGGGCATGTTTTCGAAACGCATAGGCCAGGCCGCCTGAACTCAGCGGATTGCCTATGCATGACACCCTGGCTTTGTACTCGGCCAGGTCCATATCAAGGATGGGATTCGCCTCCCCGAAGGGACGGCCGCTCAGTGCCCTGAAGCGTGAGATCATGGTATCCACGTCATCCTGGGACAGGTAGATGTTGCTGGAGCACTCTTCTCCCTCGATAACCACATGGACAGGGTTGCTATCCACAGGCGCATTGATATAAATATCAGTGACCCTTGCATCGGACAGCACATCTTCCAGGATACCCAGGCCCGTGGTGTATTTTGCCAGGATGTCAGAGAACATTGATATCTGGTCTGCTTTTAATTTGATACCTATGCGCTTTGCTTCATCCGAGAGCAATTGCTGGCTGCGCCGCCTGAAATATTCCCGGCTGTTGGCAGGGTCTGCAAAATTCAGGTCATCAGGGCGGTGGCGCATCAGGCGTGAGCGTACAGATTCCAGCAATCCCAGTTCCTCGGGACGCAGGTTGTATTCTGGTGGGATCAGGAAGTACAGGCTCTCGGGCCTGTCCGATAAGCTGTAAATTGACACTGGCATCAACCGGCCGCCACTGCGCCCTACATCATACCCTTCCAGAAAAACAGCGTTGTCAGGCGGTTCCGTATATATTCGGGATGTGGAGAACCCGGGCCTGGTATATGGTTTGATGACCTGGGTGTAAAATTGATCAGCAGGAAGGCCGGTATCCATGCTTTCTTTCATATCGTCGGCACAGTTACTCATCCTGGCAAGCATACGGATATAATCACTGGTACATGCATGTCCCTGTCCCTGCTCATTGTTATGGCAGACGGCACCTGCGTCCACTTGCGCTGCAAGCATGGTGTATGCCTTTACAGGGTCATGCAATCCTGTTTCGAGTACACCTGATATGAACTCCTGGCGCTCTGAGAGGCAGTTCCCGCACACGGCTGGCACTTCACTGTCGCTAAACACCCTGAGGTTGTCTATGAAGCCTGCCAGCAGGTATAGCAGCCTGAGATTTTCTCCTTCATAATCCCGGTCGTACAGGTGGGAGAGTACCAGCCTGTCTACCATGGGTTCTTTGATCATTATCCGGAAGATGTTCTTGCGGCAGTGTGGGTCGTCAAGACCTGAGTTACCTGCAGTACAGCCTTTGCAATCTATTATCAGGGATTTTTGGGTATCTGTGAGGCGGGTCTGGTAAGTGCAAAGACTTTTGTCTGGTTTTTTCTTTGAGAATAATCTACGTAAGGCGTTGTTATTCGAGTTTTTTGTTCCCACTGTGTTCAATTGTAAGCACTCCACGAAATTCAGGCGATTGTTAGATATTGGTTGACTATATTAAGTTTGCTAAATTGCGAGATTGTTAGGTTACTTATGGTTCAGTGAGTGATTGACATGCAGCTCCCGGGGATTGAAGAGAGCGGAGGGATGGGGAGTGATGTGTGGGCGCACCGCTTGTGGTAAATACCCAGGTGTGTTTTGTGAGAATATTCCTTGTCAAATAAGTAGGCAAAATTGAAAGAGAAGAGATAATCGTATATCATCCATTTGCTGCAAATCAAGTGAATTGAAGAAATGATGTTGCTGAAATTGTAGAAGAGTAAATATTATATCATAATAAAAGAACTCTTTAAATGGAGAAAATATGGCAAAACCAATTGAGTTTGGATTGATACTGAAGGACGAAGATGCCAGACAGTTCTGGATGGATAAGAAAAATCCAAAAGTGACCAGGGAACAGGTGGACATGTTCAAGGAAGCCAGGCAGATATATAAATGCAATTTTAAACACTGATGGAATCCGAACCAATCTTTGCAGATAAACCTTCTATTGTGCCTTTAACAAAAAGGTACGATGTAACTTCTTTTACGTCTACAAATGCCGAACTTAACGACTTTTTGATAAATGATGCCCTGGATGACCAGGACGAAATGATAAGCAGGACATATCTCTGCTGTCTGGGGAAGAGTATTACAGGATTTTTCGCTATTGTTGCCGATACCATAGAGGTCCAGGCCATTGATGAAGCAGATGGTGTAGACGGTTATCCGTATCATAAATACCCAAGTATTAAGATTGCCAGACTGGCGGTTGACGAAACTTGTGAGAGGCAGGGGTTCGGCAGGTTCCTGGTCCTGGCTGCTATCGGGCTGGCTTTGTCAGTGTCCGGGATCATAGGCTGTCGGTACCTTACTGTGGATTCCAAGCCTGGGAGTATGAGTTTCTATGAGAGGCTGGGGTTCAGGGTTGTAGAGAGGTACAAGCAGGCCGATTTTCCTAAAATGTACATTGATATGCAGCCTGTTGTGGAAAGGATGCAGCCGGAAGAATCTCTTGCGGATTTTGAGGGATAATACTGGTGTCAGTATAGAAATGGATGCCAAAAAGGACCTGCCCGTGGATATGGGAGAGAATTTCCGTACCCGGGACCTTGTGACAGAACGAAGGCATCCACGGTTCTGCCCCCATGACCGGGATGCGGGGGTGTTTGGTGTGCATGTTCGGTGTCCGGGCGGCGGCCTCGTGTGTTGGTAGATGCTGCCGCCAGAAGGTATGGCTATTAAAATATAATTCTTATGAAAATATTTCACCGCAAAGAACGCAAAGGACGCAAAGTCAATGTAACAACGTCTTTGCGGCCTTTGCGGTGAGTGTTGCATATATTAACACGACGCCTATCCTGTACGCACCCGGCTGCCTCTCTCGCTCAACCACACATGCGGCGGCCCGGGTGTTTGATATGGAGCCGCGCGGTGCGGTCACTGCCCCAACTTATGATTCAGGCACCCCCACGGTCCTGACCCTGTGGCCGGGACGCGGGGGTGTTTGGTGTGCATGTTCGCTGTTCGGGCGGCGGGTGGGTGGTGGTGTGTAATGCTGGAAGGAAGCTG
>CBDUUM010000086.1:0-6157 GCA_965370445.1 uncultured Methanosarcinales archaeon | reverse complement strand
TAAAAATTATCCAATGAAATCCAGGTAACATGGCAAAAAATTCTAATCATTCAAACCATGTGCAGCCTTAAATTCCTGGTAGGCCCCAAACATTATCCGCTCAAGTTCCTCTACTCTCTCAGGTTTTGATGATTCTATATTAGCGTCAGTATCCACTACACTTACGATAATACCAAACCTATCAGCAGCTGCTTTATCGGCAACAGATACTAATCCGGTGTCATCCTCTTCGGAAATGTAATCAAGGTTCATGTTCGCGAGTTGCTTGAATCCCACCTCAAGCTGCAATTCGGGTGTGAAGGAATGTATGACTTCCACCTTTCCTTCCATGCTGCTCTTATAGGCCTGGTACATATGCCGGCTCTGCCTGTACCCTACATATATTTCCAGCAGTGTTACACCGATCATGGAATTTTCATGTTTTCCCACAACAAGGTCGCTGATGATCTTCTGCTCGCCATCATCAGTATGCATGACCAGAAAACCGGATTCCTTTCCCTCCTCATTGGATATCTCCACGACTTTGAGCAGGCACTGGCCTAATGTCATATCCTTGGTAGGTAGTATCCGGTCAAAATCCTTCACAGTCCTTGAGAACTGGCTGTCATCGTAGTTTCCCACCCCTTCCCGGTTTACTATATCCATGACCTTAGCACCCTGGATACCCAACAGATTGGACTTTATACCATACTGTTTTTCCTTTTTCAGCAGTTCTTCCAGCCTGTCTTTGGCATCCACATGGCGCTGCAGCCTGCGCCTCACCAGCATATCTTCATCGGCAATGACCTCGATCTGCTTGGGTTCTACTCCAATTTTAGCTGACAATTGTGATATCTCATTGAATAAGTGCTCTTCACCCAGTTCCATTATATCGAAGACATCTTCAATGATGTAAATGAGCTTATCCAGCATTTTCACATCTACATATATGGGTTCATCCCCATCAAAGATCGGAAGCTTACGCCGTTCCACGATCTCCTGTTCCATTTTATCCGTTACATCCTTACGGATAATTATTACAGGCTGGGCAGAACGTGCCCGTCCCTCATAGATAGCACCCACCTTCTCATCTGCCATTCCAATACTAATGGTTGTCTTGCCGCCACCCTGCGGACCGCTGAGAAATAAGATCGGGTTATCTACCAGTTCTTTTCTCAGTATCTCGGTCAATTCATCTTTTGTGTGTTCTGATGTGTCAAGCACGTTCACTGGAATTACCCCTTGGGATCTTATGGTCTGGTAGCCTGTAGAGCTTTCCTGTAATTAAGAATTGCATAATAGAAAAATAAAAAAAGATATTGGCTGTGCCCGCGGGCACAGCATAGTCATCTACATGTCAAAATCCATATCCGGCATTCCACCCGGCATACCGCCTGGCGGCATTCCACCCGGCATTCCCTCGCCCATGCCACCGGAACTGGTGGATGCAATGACATCATCGATCCTGAGGATCATTGTAGCGGATTCGGTAGCAGAGTTCAATGCCTGGGTTTTTACCCGCAGGGGCTCTACCACGCCTTCTTCCCACATATCTGTCACTTCACCGGTGATCACATTAAGGCCGGCAGTCTTTACTCCTTTCTCATGCTGGCTGCGTAGTTCCACCAGTTTGTCGATGGGGTCCAGACCGCCGTTCTCGGCAAGTGTGCGCGGGATTACTTCAAGTGCCTCAGCAAAAGCGGTCACTGCAAGCTGCTCTCTGCCTTTGAGTGTGGCTGCGTATTCCTTCAACCTCAGCGCCAGTTCCACTTCAGGTGAACCGCCACCAGCCACCAGTTTACCGTCCTCTATAACTACTCCTACGACCCTGGTGGCGTCCTCGAAGGCAGCCTCTACATTGTTCACCACATGCTCGGTACTGCCCCTCAGGATCACTGACACTGACTTTGGGTTCTTGCACTTGGTAACAAATGTAGTATCCTCGCCGCCCATTTTGCGTTCCTCTACCAGTCCGGCAAATCCCAGGTCGGACTCAGATATCTCGTTAATATTATTGACAATGGTGGCACCGGTTGCCCGTGCCATTTTCTCAAAGTCGCTTTTCAGGAATCTTCGAATGCCAAATACCCCTTCTTTTGCCAGGTAATGCTGTGCTATATCATCAATACCCTTCTGGCAGAACACGACATTTGCACCGCTTTCCACGATCTTGTCCACCTTGCCTTTTAGCATTTTATCTTCCTGGTCAAGGAACAATTGCAACTGGTCAGGGGATGTGATGTTGATCTCTGCGTCCATTTCGGTCTTCTGGATCTCCACCTGTGCATTGAGCAGCAGTATCCTGGCATTTTCGACATGCTTTGGCATATTCTCATGTACCCTGCTCTTGTTCACTATCATGCCCTCGATAAGTTCCGATTCCTCTACACTGGCACCTGTCTTCGTTTCAATTTTGATATCTTCGCGGTCTACACTCTTTTTACCGTCTGTTGTCTCGACCACAGAGCGCACTGCAACAACTGCCAGGTTGGCAAGTTTTTCCTTTGCGTTCTCTGGACCCTTACCAGTAATGGCTGTCCCTGCTATCTTTAACAGGAGTGCTTCGTCGTCTTCTGATACATCCCTGACCATTCCTTGCAGGATCTTTTTTGCCTGATCCGAGGCCATCCTGTACCCTGCTGCGATAATAGTGGGATGAACCTCCTGGTTGAGCAGGTCCTCTGCTTTTTTCAGCAGTTCACCTGCCAGTACTGCTGCTGTAGTGGTGCCGTCGCCCACTTCATCATCCTGGGTCTTGGCTACTTCTACCAGCATCTTGGCTGCGGGATGTTCTATATCCATTTCCCGTAAAATCTGGGCACCGTCATTGGTAATTACAATGTCGCCCATTGAATCCACCATCATCTTATCCATGCCTTTCGGACCAAGTGTGGTTCGCACGGCATTGGCCACTGCCCTGGCCGCCATGATATTACTGTTCTGTGCTTCCTTACCCCGGGAACGTTCTGTCCCCTGGCGAAGAATAAATATTGGCTGTCCTCCTAATTGTGCTGCCATGAAATTTTGTTCCTCCTATTGCTAATGATTATTGTTAATACAAGTCTGTTTTACATGTTTGTACTTCTATATGAATATTGCGGGATGCCAGTATCTCCGAATAACTTGGTGTGTGCCGCAGCAGTGCCTGACTTCCAGCATACCGCTACTGTCCGGATACTAAACATTTAATATCGTTTAATGCATCTACCATCATCCTGAAGTGAGAGAGCATGGCAGAAACTATACACTGGGCAGATGTTGTAGCAAAAGAAGCACTTGAAAAGAGCAGCAGGCATATCGTTGCCTCGGGCATAACACCTTCGGGCAATATCCATATAGGCAATATGCGTGAAGTACTTACAGCCGATGCGGTCTACCGCGCTTTGCGGGATGCAGGGGGCGATGCCACCCTTATATATATCGCTGATACGTATGACCCGCTGCGCAAGGTCTATCCGTTCCTTGATGACAGTTATGAAGAGCATGTAGGTAAACCCCTGTCCGAAATACCCTGCCCCTGTGGCAGCCATCCCAATTATGCCGAACACTTCCTCGAACCATTTATCAATTCCATGGATAAACTGGACATCCATCCCGTGATCCACCATGCTGATAAGCTCTACAAGGAAGGGGCATTTGTGGACGCTATCAAGACAGCATTGGCAGAACGGGACCATATTGCCAGAATTCTAGAAGAAGTGTCGAGCCGCACCCTTGAACCTGGCTGGAACCCGTTCAACCCCATCTGCAACGACTGCGGCAGGCTGACCACTACAAAGGTCACAGGCTTTGACCCTGATGCCGAAACCGTGAACTATTCCTGTTCATGCGGCTCGACCGGTACCGTATCCATGCGGGGCGGCGGCAAGCTCACCTGGAGGGTGGACTGGCCGGCACGGTGGCCCATTCTGGGCGTAACTATCGAACCGTTCGGCAAGGACCATGCCTCTGCCGGGGGTTCATACGATACCGGGAAGCGAATATCTGCCGAAGTTTATGATTATCCTTCACCCCACCCCATTGTCTATGAATGGATAATGCTCAAGGGCAAGGGTGCCATGTCATCTTCCACAGGGGTCACGGTATCCATTAGCGATATGCTGGAAATCCTGCCTCCCGAGGTGTTGAGGTACCTGATCATCAGGAGCAAGCCGGAAAAGCACATTGAGTTCGACCCCGGGCTGCCGTTGTTGAACCTTATTGACGAATACGACAACCTGGATGAGAGCCTGGACATGAGGGCTTACCAGTTATCCCAGGCCGGCGGGGACAGGAGTGTAAAGATCCCCTTCAGGCATATGGTCACTGCTATCCAGATCGCTGACCACAGTTTCGATTATCTCCTGACTGTACTGGAGCGGGGCGGGTATGATGTTTCCGATGTGGAGAAGGTACGGCAGCGGGCTGGTAATGCCGATAAATGGCTGGAATCCTTTGCACCTCCGATGGTGAAGTTTAGTATACAAAAGACACTGCCGCCGGAAGTCAGGAATTTCAATGCCCAGCAAAGGCAGGTTATGAAAATATTGTCAGAACGCATGCCCGGATACGAGGACGGGCAGGCCATCCATGATGGGATATATAATATTGCCAGGGAAATGGATATGAACCCGAAGAAACTGTTCCAGACTATCTACCAGGCTCTACTTGGTACCAAGAGCGGTCCACGGCTGGGGTACTTCCTGGTTTCCATGGATCGTGATTTTGTGGTTGAGAGGTTCAGTGAAGCTTCAAAAGAGTGAAAATAGGGTGTAATACCAGTTTAATATTGATATTCTATTTTTTTTATTTAGTACCCAGCGAGCTTGGCTCATCCCCGCCATGCCATGTTAACCTCGGCCGCATCTTCACCACATGCGAGGCTTCTGAAGTATCATCCACAATGAATGCCACACCCTTATCCTCTCCCATTTTACGGATCGATTCTGCAATGCTCTGCCGCATATAGGTCGGTCGCACCTTCTCAAGGGCTGTGATATCCTCATGGGATGTCAGGCGGTGGCACATTATAATATCGCTCTGGCTGAGCACATCAGGGTGCAGTGCCGAAGGTCTCTGGGTAGCCAGTACCAGGGACAGCCCCGGTTGCCTCCCCTGCCTGAGCCAATCATTTACCAGCACATCCCCTGCAAGACTGCCGCCATTTGCGGGCACGAACAGGTGGGCTTCATCGATGAACATCCAGACCATTGGCATGGTAGCTACATCCGTATCATTTATCCTGTTGATCTCATACTGCCGCCGTGCCTGGATACGCTCCTGTGATATCCTCCTGGCAAGAATACCCACCACCATCGAACGTACCGCCTCATCAGGCAGGCTGCTAATATCGATAACGGCCGTTAAGCCCGGGGAAACGATATCATCAACATCTATTCCGTCCCGTTCAAAAATACCCCATCCTCCAGCCGCACGAATGAAATTATTAGCTGCGTTCTTGGTATCATTATCAGTATGAATATCAGCATTGACCAGATCAGAAACATCATCAAGTGAGAACTTCCCTGTTTGATCCTTCAACTCCTGCACTATCCTGGTGATAAGTACACCCACAGGATGTACCGCACTGACAGCAAACAGCCTGCACCAGTCAGAACCGGCCAGGTCACTTACTGATATGGTAAGGTGGGTGACATCAACCCCAATACCAGTGTATTCCTTTGTCATTCTTCCGGGAACAAATAACCGGATATCCAGCTTCTTTGGTTCAAGCCCCCACCTGGAAAGTTCATCCGCTTCTTTTTTGTTCGCATGTGCCATGGTCCAGAAGATGCCCATGCTGTCGATCACAACAGATGCTATATTGTCGCACACCGGCGGCGGCTGGCTGGCCAGTTCCTCAACAAGGGTTCCCATTGTATACGACTTGCCGTACCCTCTTTTTCCGCATATCAGCACAGCATGGGGTCTGATGCAGTCTATATATACATCAGAACCTGTTGACCCGTCAATGGCAAGATACTTCCCTACCTTTAGCAAGCCCTGGGATGTCTTCTCCTTCCGCCTGCCCAGGATATACTGCTTCTCAGTTACTCCGCTGCGTTCAATATCTAATAATCCTGTACTTCTCATCCAGTCAGTTAGACTGGATATAACACACTTAAATATTCTGGAATGATTCCGGATATGTTAGGATTTTGTGCCCGTAGTATTTCTGTTTCCTGTCTAAATGAATAAA
>CBDUUM010000085.1:0-6189 GCA_965370445.1 uncultured Methanosarcinales archaeon | reverse complement strand
TTCTTTTTGGGCTATATCGGCAAATTCCGGATACATTATTGTATGTTCATGATTCTCGCCATCGGCTGAGGCCTCAAGGTTTGATACTGTATCACCTATTATACCTGCGGGAAATGAGCCGGTAATTTCTACTTCCCCGCCTTCCAGGAATTTGAATAATCTTTCAGCATGTTCTTTTTCATTATCAGCAGTCTCTATGAAGATGGCTGATATCTGTTCATACCCTGCTTTTTTCGCTGCTGATGCGAAAAATGTATAGCGGTTTCTTGCCTGCGATTCTCCTGCAAATGCAGTCAATAAATTCTTTTCAGTCTGTGTATTTTTTATACTTGCCATGATCTATACTTCCTTCATATATTCAAATTGATGATTGCAGTCTATACCCAACATAAAATAATTTGATTAATATTACTTATAATTACCATTGGAAAAAAAGAAGAAAATGGCACTCACTGTATGTTGAGATCATTTCCTCTTTGGATGCATTCCAAAATAATGATTATAAATTTTAATAAAATTGAACACTGACCTACCAGTGTAAGTTAATGATCTGTTCAAGTCCACCCGGCATGGCCCAAGGTCCACCTTCAAAGAACACTCACCTCCATCCCGTTTAAAAACACCACCACTATTTTCACACACAACTATTCACCCCGAAAGGTGATAACCTCTAAGGGTGATAAATTGTTTTACAGACCCAATTATAAAACAATATCTGGAAATTAAAGAACTTGATGTGAACACATTGTTATCAAACACATCGACAGGGCAGATCAAACAGGATATATTTGAGAAACTTGAAGAAAAGTACCTGGAAACATCAACCGAACTGGGTACAACAAAGGAAAGTGAAATCAGGTATATGGGCGAAAACAACTGGATATCTATGGATATGATGGATATTGATGTGTTGTTCCAGCAATCACAATCATGAATTCGGCATCTTATTTATCAGATAACAATCATTAAACCTTAAATGTCGTACCAGGAATACCTTGCTGCCAGGGACACCGTGACCACCATAGGCCAGCCTGTCATTTCTGTCATTTTCCTCTTTTCGCTCGCCCTTGGTATTATTGCTATCTACCACATGCTTTCAAACGACAGCCGCGCCTTCAGGCTGGCATCACAGTTAAGGCAGATCGATACGGCACTGCTGGTCATCGGATTTATTATCATAGCCTGGTTCCACCTGCGCATCTACCAGACAATAGAACTGGTCTACCCGCCTGAACTGGCAAATTATATGGCCAGTACCATGGGTACCAGTGCAACATCCCTAAGATTTGCCGTGCCCCTATGGATAGAAACCGAAAAATTATACTTCTGGACCCTGTGCCTGTCCATTTTCCTGGCAGCCACCAATTATCGGTATGATTTCATAAAGACAAAGATGACCGCACTGTTCTCATCGAGCCTGGATATCATGCTGGCAGCCTTCGGGGTGCTGACCTACTTAACATCCAACCCGTTCAGGGAACCCCTGCCCGGCCTGCACTCAGAGATCACAGGCTGGTACCAGGCCGCAGGTGTGGGCGACCCAAATGTGTTATACGGTGCACTGTACCAGTTATATTTCCGAATAATCTATTACTATAATTCAGAGTATATGTGGACCCACCCGCCCATGCTCTTTATCGCATATGCATCCCTGGTTGTCACCTTTGTGGGCTGTGTGTTCATGTTATTCAGGCGCGAGAAGATATTTGACCGTATTTCATACAACCACGCCAAGGTCGGGTACCTGCTGCTGACAGTAGGTATGCTCATCGGCTACCCCTGGGCCGTGGTGGCATGGGAGGGAACGGACTGGTGGTGGGACCCAAAGATCAATGGCAGTATCATGATGTGGGTACTGTACAGTGCGTACCTGCACACCCGGATATACCTTAAGCGGCGCAATATGTGGCGGGCCACTGCCATACTGGGTATTATCTGTTTCCTGTCACTGGTGTTCACCTACATGCTGACATACATTGCACCAGGGATACATGCCATTACACAATGAGGAGGAAAGTGGAAGAATGGTAGAGTGGAAGAAAGGAATAGGAGAATAGAACATGACGTTGGAATTGAATATCAAACCAAAGACCTACGATTTCTACCTGATGATCCTCACATCAGCAGTGCTGGCGGCGATAGGTCTGGTGTGCCTGTATGGCATAGGCTACTATACATACACCAATGAGACTGCACCCCAATGGACCCAGACCCAAATGTATGGGGATTATATCGACAGCATGAACCAGCTTATTTACCCGTTCGTCGTGTTGCTGCTGGTGGCACTGGGACTGTGCATACCCAAACGGATAGTGCCCAGACAGTCGCTTCTGGCTGCGGGAATCGGCATGCTTGCAGCTACTTTCCTGATAGCACTAATTACAAACATAGGCACCAGCCTGGCATTCCTGCTGGCCGTTTCCATAGTGGTACAGGCTGCGGTCATGGTATTGACCATGCTGGAGCGGGGCGGGCTGACCTATGAGCGGGAAGGGTACTTTGTCCGGACCGGCTCGTCCATGCTGCACCTGGGCACGGTAATATTTGTGTTCGATTTCGTGAGCATGCGCAGCAGCGAGCTTCATATTCCTGTTTTCTGGGTGGCAACCATATTGATCACAGTGGGTACAATGCTGTCCTTCTATCCGGGCGAGGCAGGGAGTATTGCCAGATTACTGCGATCGGGCGGCAGAAGTTCCTAAAAGTGCTGTGCCGCTGCTTTTGGCTGTTCGAATACAATATATAGTATCCTGTACAATTTAATTGTGGGATCAGATATGAACAGGACACTGACGTTCGGGGGCAGGACGCAGGAACCCGATATCCGCATGCTGTCTGATATTGAAGCAGTCCTGCTTGACAGGGAGATACTTAAGGGCGGGGACAGGGAACTCTATTACATGTACAG
Organism: uncultured Methanosarcinales archaeon; assembly: GCA_965370445.1. Lineage (GTDB taxonomy): Archaea > Halobacteriota > Methanosarcinia > Methanosarcinales > Methanocomedenaceae > Methanocomedens_A. Next base: position 3,281 of record CBDUUM010000085.1, on the reverse strand, counting down.
GGACCTGGCACTTAGCCGCAGCGATCGTGATGCTATGCTTGAACACAGCCTGCGCTATGATATTACAATCATCCCCCCGGCCATGCTGGGAAGGGAATATGTGAAGACTGCAGGACATTACCACCCTGCTGTGCCAGGCACTGATATGTCGTATCCGGAAGTGTATGAGGTGCTCGGCGGCGAGGGGCATTACCTGCTGCAAAAGCGCACAGGCGGTTCGGTAGTCGATGTAGTGCTGGTACGGGCATCGGCAGGAGATATGGTGATCATTCCGCCGGACTACGGCCATGTGACCATCAATGCTGGCAATAAGGAACTTAAGATGGCAAACTGGGTGTCCAGGGAGTTCGCATCAGTGTATGAGCCATACATGGAACTGCATGGTGCAGCCTACTATCTGACAGAGGATGGGTTTATTGCCAACCCCAATTACAAGGATGTGCCTGAGGTCAGGGAGGCAAAGCCAAAGAGTTTCAGTGAGGTGGGGCTGGCTCGGGGCAGGGAGATATACGGACTTGTGCGGGATTTGGGTAAGCTGGATTTCCTGAACAGGCCGCAGGAGTTCGGGTGGTTGTTCGAGGATGTGTTTTAAGCGGCAGCTGTTTAATGGGATATATGGCGACACGAATATGATATTTCAAGGTTGAAGTAGAAAAACAAAGTTTTTTGAAGGAGCAAATCATAGGATATAATTAGTAATCGCAAATTATTAACAAAATATGGTTGGGTGAGATAATACGGGTTATACATGTATATTTTTAGTAGGTTCACGCTGCACAGCAAGTGCAAGTCATTATTTTCCAGATGAGGCACACATGGAGAAATACTGTCATAGCCTTAATGCCCAGAATTGCCCTATCATGCTGGTGTATGTAACAAGACCTGGTGTTTTTTCTGACGGATGGTAGCACAATTCAAGTGCTGTTTCGAACATTTTATTTATTTATACCACGTATCAGTTATTTGATTACCATGTGTGAATTAAATGCCATTCTAATTGACGGAAAGGATAAAACAACATTAATGGAAGATGTTGTACGGTTGGCTGTGGATGGAAATGAGATCACCATCACAGGAATCTTTGGAGATACCATGACCTTACCCGGACGGATACTACACGTGGATATGATGAAAAATGAAGCATTGATAGAAAGTATCAATTAAAACACATCGAAAAAATAACCATTGTTACAACAATAATAAGGGGGTAATAAAATGGAAAAAGCAAAGATAGCTATTAATGGATACGGTACCATAGGAAAGCGAGTAGCAGATGCCGTTTCTGCCCAGGATGATATGGAGATAGCGGGTGTAGTGAAAACCCGCCCGTCATTTGAAGCTAAACTGGCAGCAGACAGGGGTTTTAACCTCTATGCATCAACTTCCGATAAGATAGAAGCCTTTAGCAAGGCAGGCATTGAGGTTTCGGGTACACTGGACGAGTTGCTCGACAAGGCAGACCTGGTAGTAGACTGCACACCCGGCAAAGTAGGTGCCACATACAAGGACCTGTATGTGAAACATGGTGTAAAGGCCATCTGGCAGGGCGGTGAGGACCATGAACTGGCAGGATTTAGTTTCAACTCGGAAGCCAATTATAACGATGCCATTGGCAGGGACCTGACACGCGTGGTCAGTTGCAACACCACCGGACTGACCAGGGCACTGTATCCCCTTGACCAGGAATTTGGTGTTACGAAATCCAGGGTCACCCTGATGCGAAGGGGGGCAGACCCGGGAAATATCAAGAGCGGCCCGATAAACGCTATTGTACCCGATCCTATCAGCTTACCCAGCCATCACGGGCCGGATGTGAATTCCATCATGCCACATCTCGAAATTGCTACGGTGGCTGTGAAACTTTCCACTACGATCATGCATTTCCATGCACTGAATGTTGAGCTGGAAAAAGATTTCGAGCCGCAGGATATCATTGACCTGTATGCCGGCAGGCCCCGTATCAGGTTCGTATCTGGTGAAGATAACATCAAGAGCACGGCAGAGGTCATGGAACTTGCCAGGGACCTGGGGCGCAGCCGCAGCGATATGTTCGAGAATGTGATATGGAAGGACAGTATCAGCAAGTACCACGGTGAACTGTATTTCTTCCAGGCCATCCACCAGGAGTCGGATGTGGTGCCTGAGAATGTGGATGCGATCCGTGCTATGTGCGAACTGGAATCAGATGGGGCAAAGTCCATACCAAAGACCAATAAGACGATGGGGATAGGTAAATAGGCCTATTCCTTCATTTTTTCTGCATAAAATCGGAGAATTTTTATTATTTCCTGGAACGGTTTATAACCACAGAGAAAACAATAACGCTCTGTGTGCACTGTGTTCTCTGTGGTTGATCTTCTTTGCCATGATCCATTTATCATACTTGATCAGAATAAATTAAAAAGTCTCTAAAATAGCATAATTATATTTTTAGGGTTGAATGGACAATACAACACGCATCTTCAGGATTGAGGTGGATAATTCGGGAGAGATTATCACTAAAGCTGCACGCATTATAAGACAGGGCGGCACAGTTGCATTTCCCACAGAGACCGTATACGGCCTGGGTGCAGATGCATTGAACCCGGATGCGGTCAGGAAGATATTCAAGGCAAAGGGGCGGCCCCTGGATAATCCACTTATCGTACACATTGCAGACATAAAGCAACTTGATGTAATCGCAAGCGATATACCTGACAGCGCCCGCAACCTGATGGACGCTTTCTGGCCCGGCCCCCTTACCCTGATATTCAAGTGTAAGGATATTGTGCCGGATGTCATAACATGCGGCCTGGATACAGTGGCAACCAGGATGCCTGACAATCCCATAGCCCTGGGATTGATCAAGGAGGCAGGTACGCCCATTGCGGCACCCAGTGCCAACATCTCAGGCAGACCCAGCCCCACCACGGCAGAGCATGTGATATCTGACCTTTCGGGCAGGATCGATGCGGTGATCGATGGCGGGGCCGTGCGCGTGGGTGTGGAATCTACTGTACTGGACATGACCCCGGACATTCCCGTGCTGCTAAGACCGGGCGGGGTCAGTATTGACCAGATAAGGGAATATGTGGGTGATGTGCTTATTGGTTATACTGACAGGCCAGCCGGTGCAGGTGAAGCTGTCAGGTCGCCCGGCCTGAAATATACGCATTATTCGCCAGAGACCAGATTGGTGCTGGTCATGGGGAACAGCAGTGCTGTTGTGGATAAGATGAGTAGGCTGGCCAGGGAGTACCGGGGCAGGAATATCCGGGTGGGGCTGCTGGTGACTGATGAGA
>CBDUUM010000084.1:0-6408 GCA_965370445.1 uncultured Methanosarcinales archaeon | reverse complement strand
TCAACTGCCAGGCCAATTCCACCAGGTTTACTGTCTACTCCCGGATATACAAAAAACTGTTCAATATAGCTCCGCCGTCATCAGGTGTCTCATTCCAGAAGATCAATGAAAAAATAACCATGCACCTGGCAGATGAAGAAAAAATACTGGTAGTTGTCCTGGATGATATCAACTACCTGATGCATGAGGGTGAACATGACAAGGTGCTCTATTCACTACTGCGTGCCCATGAAACAAATCCCGGTGCCCGTATAGGTGTGATCAACATATTAAGCGATACTGGCATGGGATTTCATTTTGATCCGAAAGTGGAATCAGTCCTCCTGGCAGAAGAGATAAAGTTTCCCAGATATACAGGCGATGAGATACGGGACATCCTTAAAAACAGGAACAAACTTGGGTTCTACAATGATGTGGTCGGTCCCGAGGTGCTGGACAAAGTGGTGGAATGTACTGAACTGCTTGGCGATCTGAGGGTAGGTATTGACCTGTTCAAGCGCTCAGGTCTCAATGCTGAAAGGCGGGCATCCAGGACCATCGAAGTTGAAGATGTGGACAAAGCCTACAAGACCTCAAAGCTGGTGCACCTCACATACCTGTTAAAATCATTGAAAAATGAAGAAAAAAGCCTGCTGGAACTTATATGCAAACATACCGAGATCAAAACCGGTGAACTGTATAACGGGTTCCATGAAAAAACAGGCCTTGGTTATACCAGGTATTACGAGACCCTTGAAAAACTGTCAGCCTTAAAATTAATAAATGCCAGTTTCACAGGGAAAGGTACCAGGGGCAGAAGCCGCATCATCAGCCTGCAGTACAATGCAGACGAAATAACAAAAAGGCTATAACAAACATAACCTGTCTGGATATGCCCTGTGTTTCCACTGGAAACTATATAAAATAATAAAATCAGTGTGGAAAAAAGGTGCAATTATTTTTTAAACTCAGTATAATTGCACTTTCCGCAGGTCAGTCTGTCCTTATGATCGGCAAGAAAGAAGCCGTCACCGCAGCGTGGGCAGGACTGTCTTAACCTCTTTATCGAATTATCTGAAACCTCGTAATAATTATGTACAGCCATTGTGATCACCTTATCTAATTTTACTCGGCGGGTTCTTCTTCCACCGGTTCTTCGCTTGCTGCTTCTTCCACCTGTTCTTCGCTTGCTGCTTCTTCCACCGGTTCTTCGGATGCAGCTTCTTCTGCCGGTTCTTCGGATGCAGCTTCTTCTGCCGGTTCTTCAGCAACAGCTTCTTCCTCGGCTGGCTTCTCCATCTCTTCAACAGGTTTTAGCTCGTTTCGTTTCAGGATATGTTTTTTCTCTATTTCGTTTGCTCTGTCGACATCTGAATACATTTTTGCATATCCAGTGGTATTTTGCGTGCCATATTCTGTCCCGATCTTATCAACGATCACCAGTTCATGCCTTGAGTTGAGCAACGCAACCAGTTTATTCTTGATCTCATCCCTGGAAGGGGTTGCACCTGTATGGGATATATTGAACCTAATCTCTTTACGGTCTAATAATGGGTTATCCCAGTCTTTTGTAATATTAATCTCCAAATTAAATCCTCCGTTTTGATATTATCAATATCATCATTATCTTGCTTTCCTTAATTATATTATGAAATATGTATTTTTCTGTCCTTTAACATCTTCAATGGTTTATATCTTTAATCACACTTCATCTTATCAAGCATGTCATATATCCGGTCCTTAACCTCAGGTGTGACCGTGACCATTATGCCCCCTTCATCAGGCAAACCATAGATCACCACAGATGATACGGGTGCAAGCACTATCGCCGGTAGTGCTGCCAGATCTTCCTCACCGTGGACCATGATCTGCACCGGGACATCCGCATCCATTGCATCAGATAAAGCCGATACCAGTTCGGGTTCTACGAAGCTCGGTGGGTTGGTAACATTGACATCACGAAAATTCGAGTGCCTGATACATTTGATTATATCAACATCAGCAGGCTCTCTATGTGTTTTTTCATCGATAACAGATATATCCGGCACAGTTCCACACTGTAGCAGGTTAAAAGTGGAAATATCTCCTATGGCAATGAGTTTGGCGGGGCTGCCCATATCGATGAGCATTTGTCTGGTAGTATCTCCCTCATCCCCGCGATACAGTACCCCGAACTGCTTACGCATATCGCTACGCATAGCATCAGGAAGGCAGAACCTCTTGCCAAGGATGGTTTCGGGCATATAGTCCCTACCGGACCTTCAGCGCGTATTTTCCGCTAAGGGTGACATTAAGTTTCTTTGCAATGCTGGAACGTGATGGATCAATGACCACTACAAATCCGCTCCAGTCAGTACTTAATGAATTGGAACCACAAACACTACAGTTCGAGCCGGTTACAATCCTGTGGCACTCACGACAGGCTTGTTCAGTCAAGTCTACTTAGCCTCCCCCGACTCTTCTTTATCTTTGGATTTCATGTTCTCTTTGATCCACTCAATTCTACCCAGTGCAGGCTGCCGCATGGTCAGGCCTATCTTACTGTCCCGCGGCTCACGTTCGTTGATGCTTAATGCAACGACTCTGGCACGCACATGGTCTCCTTCAGACAGTGACCTGTTGCTTTCCTTTGTTACAAGACGGGCGTTCTTGGAATCAAATGAAATATATTCATCAGTTATCTGGCTCACATGGACAAGCCCATCCATAGGTCCTATGCCTATAAAAGAGCCGAACTCTACAATCTCAACAACACTGCCTTCTATGATCTCCTGCAGTTCAAGCTTAAAAACTACAGCGTCAAAAGTAGCATCATAATAAACTGCACCATCGCCGGCAAGAATATGACCGTCACCTACTTCGACCACATCTATAATGGCAACAATGGCACCTAAGGTCTTATCGATCTCCCCTTCCAGCTTGTCGATCAAAGCAATCCGGACTGCATTTGTAACATCATCCCCCAGCAGTTCAGGAGCAATACGTACGGTATCTGCCAGTCTAACCTTATTGTACATTCAATAATCCTCTGATTTCTATAGTTAATGTGTTTATAAATCTAAAATATTTATCACAACAGACATCTCACATTATTTCAAGATGATCCTTTCCACGTAAGTACACTATTGTGATGTCCTTACTACATAATCTTTTCTTAAGTTCCGCATCATTAGTAAAAACCGCTGCCTTCTCTTTTACGGCCAATTCCACTATCGCATCATCTGCATTCCCTTCTGTAATGATCTCCCTGCACTGCCGGGCCAGTCCGAGACCAACGTTCGCAGACATTTTATCTTTACCCCTTGCCAATTTTTTTATACCATTCAGTTCCCTGGTCACTGATGAAGGAACAATAAAATCCTTGAACCCGAGACGCCCAAGTTCCCTGAAAATATCCAGACCGAACTGGACAGGGACCATAAATGCATTAGTATCGATTATTACTTTCATTTTATATCAGTAAGTTCATTCATTGATAATTCCGGAACCAATAAGTCTCCATCTGGCACCGACCCTTCTGCTGATCGCAACATTATCTTCAAAATCTGCACAGACCGGTCTTTTAAGTTTGACCTCAACAATATCCTTGCGTACACTGGTTACTACACCAACTGTAGTGGCAGTGCCAATATTGAGCATAAGTGGTTCATTGGAATGGATAGGTTCTATTACCAGTTCGTCTGCTGAGCCTACAACACGTTCTAATAACCTTACTTTCATGAGGAATTTATCCCGTGTAAGTGGGAGAGTATCAGGCTCGCCTGCCACCTGACCTACAAGACTATCACTTTTTGTTAGAGATGGATCAAGTTTGGTTCCTACGCCTACCAGACCGCCTGGAGTGGCCTCTTCTACTTTTTCACTACCTGCCATGATATTAATAATAGTGGTCAGGATGGATTCCCACCTGACTGTCCCTCCCGATTCTACCTTCCGGCCAGGTCGTATTTCAATATTGTCACCTGACTTAAGGGTTCCCAAACTCAGGGTCCCACCTATAACGCCGCCTGTTATCTTGCCGGGTTTGGTGCCTGGTTTATTAACGTCAAAAGAGCGGGCAATGAGCATCCTGGCAGGTTTATCCAGTATCTGTTCCGGGGTGGGGATATGCTCTTCTATAGCCTCTATCAGGATGTCTATATTAACTGCCTGCTGTGCAGAAAGCGGAATGACAGGCGCACCTTCTGCCACTGTACCTTTTACGAAATCCAGTATCTGATGGTAGTTCTCTATCACATCGTCCTTGCTTACAAGGTCTATCTTATTCTGGACTATTACGATGTTATTGATCCCGATTATGTCCAGTGCCATCAGGTGTTCCTTGGTCTGGGGTTGCGGGCATTTTTCATTGGCCGCAATTACCAGGACAGCACCGTTCATTATGGCGGCACCTGAGAGCATTGTGGCCATCAGGGTCTCGTGACCTGGTGAGTCTACAAATGAGATGGTCCTGACCGGTTCTGTATTTTTACCGCAGTGCTCACATTTTTTGGCAACCGTATAACTATCGGGATGCGGGCATTTCGGGCATTTCATGAAGGTGGCATCTGCATAGCCTAAACGGATGGAAATGCCGCGCTTTATCTCCTCGCTGTGCTTATCTGTCCATACGCCGGACAGGGCACTTACAAGGGTGGTCTTGCCGTGGTCAACATGGCCCACGATGCCGATGTTAACGGAAGGTTGTTTCAATTATATGTTTCCTCCAATGATAATAATAGGGAATGATGATGCCTTATAGTTGTACTCTTCATATTTAATAACTTACATTGAACTCAATATTCATCAAATCCTGTATGCGTGTAATATGTCATCTGGCCTGATTGCAACTTTTTGTCGACCCAGGCTTTTACGTACTTTTTCACTATGAACCTGCCGGAAGGTATCAGTAATATAAACCCTGTAATGTCGGTCAGTATCCCTGGTGTGAGCAGCAGGACCGACCCGATGAGCACGAGCACGCCGTCGAACATGACATCCCCGGGCATGTGTCCGTAGGATAGTTCGGTCTGGATGCGCTGCCATACACCTAATCCCTGGTGCTTTGCCAGGGCGGTCCCGGCTATGCCTGTTATGACTACGATGCCCAGGGTAGGCAGGGCTCCGATGCTTTTCCCGAGTTCGATGAGTATGTAGAGTTCTACAAAGGGTACTATTACGAACAGGGCCAGTAAGGTTAAGAACATAATGTGGTGTTTCCTTTTTTTTAGTTTATTGTGGATTGATGTGTATTTGTGGTTTAAGGATAATAAACCAGGCGGCACCTATATGCCTTACTGATTGCCAGATGGGCAGGTAAAATACAGGGAATACAACTTAATCGGCAGGACAACGGCCTTTGAGTGGGTCATGGTATAGGGCCGATAGTATGTATGCCCACAGGGCGGTTCTACAAGGAAAGCATGTCCACATATGAAATAAGGTTGAGACTATCATGGATATGTCGCTGGTGAAAAGGCTAGTAGAATTTGTGGATATTTCAAAGACCCTGGAGCAGTTCAGGTGATTTCAATATCTTATAAAATCAGGAGCTAGTCAGGCTACCGGTCATGGCTGTAATTTTTTCACGAGATATAACTTAGAATGCTTTTTATGAACTCTTCAACGTCTTTTAGGTCTTTGGACATAATGATGAAAAGCCTTCTCGTATCAATCCTGCCGTACTGGTGAACTAAAAGATTTCTGAATTTTGCCATTTCCTGCAATCTGGCAGACAGTCCGGCATCGATAATTCCTTCCTCTTCAATGACGCTGAATATATCCTTGTAGTCCTCTCCTCTGCGGAAACCCTTTTCAGCTATTATATGGTTGCCTATGTCAAGACATGCTTCAATTGATTCCTGCAGTGAATGTTTTGCAGCCTGGATATCCCTGAAATTCTTAGAGAATGATTCATATCCCTGTTCTTTCAGTTCTTCTAGGAGGCGGATGTTCTGGTCTACCAGATCAATTTTTGCATTAATCACGTCACTGCTTATCATATTCCAAGCCTGACCTTCCTTGCTGTATCATATACTTTATAATATGGTTTGAAATCATAATATTGTGCCAGGGACGATGTTTCAAATTCTATGCGTTTTTTCTCGTCCCTTGAATAGATAAGTTTTCCATGTTTTATTACCTGGCTTTTGAACCTGATAGTAGAGCCGTTAAGGACCCTGAGATCTACTACTTTTTTTTCAGATAGCGCATTTTCAATCTTTATTGCAAGCCTTGAGGGGTAAAGTGGGTCTTTTTCAAAGAGGGATGGGTCGCTTAAATAAACAGCAATGTCTATATCGCTTTTTTTGTGCATTGTGTTCTTTGCATGTGATCCAAAAAGGTAGGCAAAGAGGATGTCAGGTTCTTTTTCCAGTATTGTTGAGATTTTTTCCACATGTGTATATTGTAAAACAGGCTTTATAAAATGTTTGAACATTTGTTGTATTA
>CBDUUM010000083.1:0-6444 GCA_965370445.1 uncultured Methanosarcinales archaeon | reverse complement strand
GGTAATTTTGGCAAAGGTTTTGTTTTCGATCTCCAATTTAGCCAAAACCTGTTTGGTTGCCTTGATAAATCCTTAATGCGTTCAACTGCCCAATGCTCCGGCACTTTACCCAGCCACTCAACTCCACTATCTTTATAAGCATCATATCGCTTCATTACAGCCTTACTCATACTTCCTCCCCAGTAGTCAACAATCGCACCTCTCTTAATAGTTCAGTCTCCAACTCTTTAACATCAGGGAGAAAAAGCTTGTATCTACTAGCAAAAATCTGTTGGTTATCTTCGCCAAGCAAATATTGCACCATCGCCTCATTTTTATCAGTGCAGAGCACCAGTCCGAGGGTTGGATTATCGGTGCCGTCTTTAATTTCACGATCGTAATAATTTATATAGAGTTGCATCTGCCCCAGATCAGCATGAGAGAGTTTTTCTGTCTTTAAATCAACCACCACATAGCATTTAAGGTGTATATGGTAGAAGACAAGATCTGCATAAAAGTGATCACCATCGAGGGAGAGTCGCTGCTGACGGCCAACAAAAGCAAATCCTTGGCCCAGCTCTAGGAGAAACTCCTGGAGATGTGAAATAAGTGCCTCTTCCAGATCCGATTCAATAAGCTTATGCGACTCAGGTAAATTGAGGAACTCCAACACCATTGGATCCCGAATAGCATCTGTAGGGGTAAGAACCTTCTGTCCTTCACAGGCAAGACGTAGAATCTGTTCCTTGTTTTTCCCTTTTGCGATCCGTTCAAATAGTGAACTGGCAATCTGTCTTTCGAGTTCATTAACATTCCAACGACATTTATCAGCTTCGATCTCATAAAAAGTGCGACGCAATTCGTTAGATATCCTCATCAGAACACGGTAGTGAGACCATGAGAGGTTTGGTGAAAAGGTCGCAGATAGTGCGACCTTTTGCTGGATACCTTCAGATTGGTCGCAGCTTATGCGACCTTTGTATGTTACATAACAGGTTCTAAAATACTTCAAACTGGTAACCGAAAATCCTTTCCCGAATTTAAGAGTTAACTTCTCTGAGAGTTTCTTTAGTAGATTATCACCATAAATGGCACGCTCTCTTCCAGCCTGCTGTTCCTCTACAATTTCACGTCCAATACACCAGTATGCAATCATCATTTCACTGTTTACTGTCCGAATGACAGTTGACCGCGCCTCTTCTATTATTGAAACAATGCGAGAGAAAATATCCCCCTGATCAGACTCAGGAACAACTGGTGTTATTGGCGTTATGTTACTACTATCACTCATAACGCAAGCCCCGCTTCCAGCTCACGCCATAGGGCGGATTGGCAACGACCACATCAAACTCTTCATTGTAGAACTTGTCCTCTACCAGGGTATTGCCATGTTTAATTTTAGAATCCGGTCGAAAACGACTTTCAATCATAGCAAGAGCAAAAAATGGCATCATATATGATGGCCATTCGGATTCTTTGATACCGCTACTGCGTAAAAGATTAGCAGTTGCCCATATTTTTGATTCGTATTGGAGTATATTCACTTAGTTTAGCCTCTCTTTTCATTTAAATTTTGTAAATGTCCAGGTTGAGTTAAACACAACGGTCTTTATAATTTTATTAAAATATAGTTTTAATATAAAACATTTGCTAAAATTTATTTGTTATGTTTTTCTATTCTGCCACAGAGGACACTTAAGAGCACACAGTATTTCCCCCTGTGTCCTCTGTGCGCTCTGTAGCAATCATTTTTCATCAGATACATACAGATTTCACTGAATTTTATAATGATTGAGGAAATGATTTCCGTCTACACATTTAAAGCTTGCAACAATTGATGATATCCTGCATTACTCACTGTACAGTTCTCCCTGTATGCTGTTGATCTTTGGGTCCTCACCGCACACGGGACACTTTGGGTTTTTATGTATCTTGATCTCATCAAATGTCATGTACAGGGCATCGTAATATATCATCCTGCCCAGTAGCAGTTCACCGATACCAAGCAAGTATTTTACCACCTCGGTAGCCTGGATGACGCCAATGATACCGGGCAGCACACCAAGCACTCCCACTTCATGGCTTAAGGGGGCCATGCCCCGGGGCGGCGCATGTTCGAAAAGGCAGCGGTAGCATGGTCCTTTCCCTGGGATAATTGTTGTGACCTGCCCCTCGAAACTGAAGATACTGCCGTGTGACAGAGGTGTGTTGGTCAGCACGCAGGCATCGTTCACCATATATCTGGTGGCGAAATTATCAGAACAGTCCGCCACTATATCATAATCCTTGATGGTGTCTATGATATTGCAGGCATCCAGCCGGGTCTGATAGGGTATGACCTTCACATCGGGATTCAGTTGTTCCACGAACCCGGCTGCTGAGGCCACTTTAGGTTTATCCACATTCCCGCCGTGTATGACCTGGCGCTGCAGGTTGCTTAAGTCAACCACATCGTCGTCGACGATGCCAAGAGTGCCTACTCCAGCGGCGGCAAGGTACTGGATGACAGGGGAACCCAGACCTCCGGCACCGATACAGAGCACTTTTGAGTCGAGTAGTTTTTGCTGGCCTTTTTTGCCCACTTCCGGGAGCATGATGTGGCGTGAATAGCGTTGTATTTGTTCCTCATTGAATCCGACAGGCATTTGGGTGATTCTCCTGTGCTATATGTGTGGTTATTACCATGGGTATTATTTATACATTTGAGGAATCCGGAAGTTATTCGGAGATACTACGATAGAAGGTCAGTTACTTATCTCAGCGAGTTTAAGGCCGATCAATCCCACGATTATCACAAAAATAAGTAATATTGCTACATTTCCATAGGCAGCATAAGCTGAAAATGTTGTGTTGACAATAACAATTAGAATAATGAACACCGCTACAGCGCCAACTGAAGAAGCAATCTCAAGATATTCCTTTTTCATGGATTCTGATAAGGTTGTAATAACTAATAAGTTTATCTTCATTAATTTTGGATGGGGAAAGATAGTATACAAGATATAGGGCAAATCATATATATTAGTAATACGAATATACATAATTGTAATACTCAGTATTACAGAATATCAAATTATTGATACGAATGGAGAGTGATGAACTATGCCTGAAGAAATGGAAATACCTTCTCATGTAAGAACATGGGAACAGACAAACCCTAAAGCATTTGAACTATACAAGGAAGCATTCTATAAGAACCAGAAGGCCAACATACCAGTGATCCAGGAGATTATAGAACCAATAGCACAAAAAACCGTTGATAATATTAATTCCCACCCGGAAGATCTATGGAAGATATTCAAACAAGCGGCCCATGAGCTTGAAGATCCCACCAATACGAACCAGATCATGGCACTGTATGACGCCGTATATGGAAAATTGGACTTAATGCAAAAGAAAAAACTGGCATATCATATGGCATATTAAAGGTCATATAATCGTCTGATCGTCAAAATACTTGGCATTTCAGACCAATCATTCCATATCAATTACCAATTGAGGCCCCTTGGGGAGTCGGGGCCTATTTCTATTTCAAACTGGGATAGATTCATTTTTTTATTGTACTGTAAAATGGGCAACTCTGTTGTGTATTCCATTCATTCTTTTTTCTACATCCGGAATATTCCCTATTAGCATAGCTTACTCTTATCGAATATTATTTATATTTTCCAAACACTGACATATTGTTTAAAATCATATCCGAATAAAGATGGAAGTTTACCAGGATGAAACAGAAAAAAGACGATCCCATACATATCTTTTCCACATGGTGCAAGAAATGTGGCATCTGCATAGCCATCTGTCCAAAAAATGTACTGGAGAGCGGCACGAACGGATATCCTTATGCAGCCAGGCCTAAGGACTGTATCCTGTGCGGCCTGTGTGATATCCACTGTCCCGACTATGCAATTACAGTGAAAAAGAAACAGGACATAAAGGAGGCTGAACATGAAGGAGCATAAGGGTCTGGTACTACATGGCAATGAAGCCTGTGCAATGGGAGCACTGGCAGCGGGGATGAAGTTCTTTGCCGGATACCCCATCACACCCAGCACAGAAATCGCCGAATTCCTCTCAGTCGAACTGCCAAAGATAGGAGGTACTTTCATACAAATGGAAGATGAGATATCCAGTATGGGTGCCATTATCGGTGCCTCACTGGCCGGAGTCAAATCCATGACCGCTACCAGCGGCCCCGGATTCTCGCTAATGCAGGAAAACCTGGGTTTCGCATCAATGGCTGAGATACCCTGCGTATTAGTAAACGTAATGAGGGGTGGGCCAAGTACCGGAATGCCCACCAGGCCCAGCCAGGGCGATGTGATGCAAAGCCGTTGGGGTACCCACGGGGCCCATCCCATCATAGTATTATCACCTCAATCGGTGCTGGAATGCTATACCCTCACAATCCATGCTTTTAACCTGGCTGAGAAATATCGCAGTCCGGTGATTATGCTCATGGATGGGATAGTCGGTCATATGTGGGAAAATGTCCAGTTACCGGACAAAATTGAGGTCATTGACAGACCTGCACCCACTGTACCACCCGATTGGTACAATCCTTACGATAACCTGCCTGGTGGTGAGATAGTACCACTGGTACCATTCGGTGAAGGATATAGATACCACGTGACTGGAATGGTTCATGACAAATCAGGCTTTCCCACACTAGTTCACGAGGAAATAGAACAGTGTCTGGACAAACTCATCTACAAGATCAAGAACAATTTACATGATATTATCAGGATAGAGGAATATATGCTTGAAGATGCCGACATCTGTATAGTGGCACACGGAAGTGTGGCCCGCTCTGCCCGCGAGGCCGTGAATATTGCCAGAAACAGGGGGATAAAGGTCGGAATGCTTAGACCCATAACCCTCTGGCCGTTCCCCAGGTTCCATCTGGAGAACATCAGTAAGAGGGTTAAGCTGTTCGTTGTACCTGAGATGAACTACGGGCAGGTATACGGCGAAGTGCTGAAATCCTGCCCAAAAAGAGCAGTGCGGGTCACCAGGGTAGATGGTGAACTAATAACCCCGGCCCAGATCATAGAAAAGATAGAGGAGGCAGCATTATGATACGCACTTCAGAGACCATGTACAAGTACCTGCGGCCTGATAAGACATTCCCCCATGTATGGTGCCCGGGCTGTGGCATAGGCATAGTCATGGGTGCACTTGTCAGGGCTATTGAAAAGACAGGGTTTACCAAGGATGAGATAGTGCTTGTCAGCGGTATTGGCTGTTCAGGCAGGATGAGCACTTACCTGGACTTTAATACTCTTCATACTACCCATGGCCGGGCACTGACATTTGCTACAGGCATCAAGCTGGCAAATCCGGAACTTAACATTATCGTAGTCATGGGGGATGGTGATGCCACTGCCATTGGCGGCAACCACCTGATACATGCCTGCCGCCGAAATATTGACCTGACCGCCCTTATCGTTAACAACAACATCTACGGCATGACCGGGGGTCAGTACTCCCCAACTACGCCCATGGAAGACAAGGCCAGTACTGCCCAGTACGGCAGCATAGAAAAGCCATTCGACATCTGTAAACTGGTGGAGGCCTGTGGTGCATCCTTTGTAGCACGGTCAACTACATACCATGCCAAGATGCTGGATGCCATGCTGTCCAAGGGTATCGACAAGAAAGGTTTCAGTGTAATAGAAGCTATGTCCCAGTGCCCGGTACAGTATGGAAGGCGCAATAAAAAAGGCAGCCCGGTGGACATGATGATGTGGTATAAGGATAATGCCATCTCTAACCCGGCATTCAAGGAGATACCGCCTGGGGAGGTAGGCGAGCAGTTCCCTGTCGGTATTCTTGTAGACCTGGATGAACCTTATTACCTGGAAAGATACAGCCAGATCGTTAAAAAGGCAGGTGGTGACAGGCTATGACGCGACACCATATATGTTTATCAGGTTCGGGTGGCCAGGGTCTTATCCTAGGAGGCGCGCTGCTGGCGCATGCAGCAGTAAGGGATGGAATGAATGTGACAATGACCAGTAGTTACGGCCCTGAAGCCAGGGGTGGTGCCAGCAGGTCAAACCTGATCATCAGTGACACGCCCATCGATTATCCCATACCTGAAAAAATGGATGTTGTACTGGCTATGAACCAGGAATCATGTAATAAATTTGTTCCGGAATTAAAGGATGATGGTATTTTAATCTTGGATTCTACCCTGGTCATGCACCATCCCCCTATCAAACATTACAGCATTCCCTTTACAAAACTGGCCACAAAGGCAGGTGTGGTCGTTACTGCCAATGTGATTGCACTGGGAAGCATAATAGCCCTTACCGATATCGTAAAACCGGTGTCGTTAAAGGAAGCACTGAAAGAGCGTTTAAGGGCGGATCTGCTACCTATTAATGAAAAGGCGTTG
Source organism: uncultured Methanosarcinales archaeon (assembly GCA_965370445.1). Classification (GTDB taxonomy): domain Archaea; phylum Halobacteriota; class Methanosarcinia; order Methanosarcinales; family Methanocomedenaceae; genus Methanocomedens_A. The sequence goes on along the minus strand of CBDUUM010000083.1, from coordinate 65 downwards.
AATATAGGGCTCAGGGAAGGCAAAAAGTTGAAGAAGAACATTGATGAGTATTATACCTATTAAAT
>CBDUUM010000082.1:0-6501 GCA_965370445.1 uncultured Methanosarcinales archaeon | reverse complement strand
CCTCCAACATTTATTCATATATTTCACCATAAATGGTGTTACTAAAGATAGTTATAGTGTAATCAGATATAAACATTTTCCACATCATGATGATGAGGGAACAATATGTGATTTGATATGTTGAACCATTAATATTTAATTATGCAATGGAATGATTATCAAAATTTTCACCCAAAATTCAACATCAATATTTTCCCATTGAAACAAAACAAAAAAATATTTCCACTCCATCAATAAAATATCATCAATAATTCTCCACCCCCACAAAAACCTACATCAACCATCAACTCCAACCAACACACCAATGACCACCCCCCCAACACCCCCCACCATCGAACAGGACACAGGCATAACAGTATACGCCACCACCACACCCGGCACAGGCGGAACCATAAGACAGGTCCCGGAAGATTTCATAGTACAAGAGCTCACCAACCGTGAAGAACAAGACACAGGCAAGCACCTCATCTGCACCCTCACAAAAAAGAACTGGGACACCCACCACCTGGTACGGGACATCTCCCGCATACTCCACATCAGCCAGCAGCGCATAGGCTGGGCAGGCACCAAGGACAAGCAGGCCCTTACCACCCAGAAGATCAGCATATATGACATGAACCCCACTGAACTTGAGCGCATCAGGTTGAGGGATGTTACCCTTACTGCCGTGGGCCGGTCCAACAAGAAAGTGAGCCTGGGCGACCTGTGGGGAAACCGCTTCAAGATCATAGTGCGCCAGATAGCGCAGCCCGTGGACGAGGTGGACACCATGGTGGGCCTTACCACATCACAGATCAAAGCCATGGGCGGCGTGCCCAACTTCTTCGGCATCCAGAGATTCGGCATCCAGCGCCCCATAACCCACATTGTGGGCCGCAAACTTGTGGAAGGTGACATTGAGGGGGCAGCCCTTGAGTACATAGCCCGCCCTTTTCCTGGTGAGTCAGAGGAAGCCAGGCAGGCCCGGCAGTATGTGCTGGATACACTTGACTTCAAGGGCGGGCTTGGGAAGTACCCCCTGCACCTCAGGTATGAGCGTGCAATGATGAGCCGGCTGGTGGAAAAACCAGGGGACTATGCAGGTGCTTTCAATGCGCTGTCCCCCAATCTAAGGAAAATGTTCGTGCATGCATACCAGTCATACCTGTTTAATCTCATACTCAGCTGCCGTCTGGAAAGGGGGCTGCCCATCAACAAGGCACTGCCAGGGGATATCGTCTGTTTCAAGAATGCGGCCGGGCTCCCTGACCCCACCAGGATACAGAATGTAGATGAGGATACACTGGATGGCATCAATAACCTGCTGCAAAGAGGTCGTGCGTTTGTGACAGGACCTATTATTGGGTATAAAACGCCCATGTCAGGGGGACTGCCCCGTGAGATCGAGCAGGCAGTGATAGAAGAAGAACAGGTGGATATTGAAGGATTCAGGATGCCCGCAGTGCCTGAACTTGCCAGTAAGGGGCTGCGCCGTGAGATTATCATTCCACTAGACCCTGAATATAGGGTGACAGAAGACAAATTAAATCCAGGATTTACAGCAGTGGAACTGGAATTTGACCTGCAGAGGGGCGCATATGCCACAACAGTGCTGCGTGAATATATGAAGAGCGACCCGGCCATAAAGTAATTCCAAAAGGGATAATAACGGGTAATAAATATATATGATGTGAAAGCTTAATAAATAGTAAGAAAATTTTATTCAATCATTATATACATTATCAAATAAAATGTTTAATAAAAATACAGTGATAATTGAACAAAAATAATATTTACGATTATTTACAACTTACTTATGGAGAAAAAAATATGGATGGCTATTTTCTGGGTTTAGATAAATTGGATGAAAATATCAAGGGTATCAGGGCCGGTTCGAATATCATGCTGTTAGGGCCGCCAATGAGCGGAAAAGAGACCATCATCAATAACATTGTTTTTAATGGATTAAAGGATGGGGAAGCAGCCGTAATAGTCACTACCCGTGAACCCGGGGAAAACGTGCTACAATGGTTTGAATACAATAATCTGGAAATACCCCTGGAACATATTGGCATTGTGGATTGTGTTACCAAAACAATGGGGGTGCCCACAGCCGATACTGTTAACATTAAAAGGGCATCCAGTCCGGTCGACCTGACAGGTATCGGGGTTAAGATCAGTCAGTTCCTTGAGGATTTCTGGATGAGAAAGAATATCCGCAAGACCAGGTTGTGTATCAATTCACTTTCTACTATGCTGATGTATTCCAACATCCAGACAGTGTTTAGATTCCTGCATGTATTTACAGGCAGGGTAAAGGCTGCAGGAGCCATTGGAATTTATGTAGTTGAGGATGGTATGCATGACGCCCAGGCCATTGCCACTTTGAAGCAGCTTTTTGATGGCATTCTTGAAGTGAAACAGGAAAATGATGACCACTTTATCAGGGTCGTAGGAATGGGACTAAAACCATCCCCCTGGTACGAATATACTATTGATGGGGCTGACCTGGTCTTAATTGGCGGTGATTAGGTTGGTAGAAACAGGTATACCCAAACTGGATAAATTCCTGGGAGACGGTATTCCCTCTGGTAAATCCATGGTTTACTTTAATCACCCAGGGGTTGAAGGCGATGTGTTCGGTATGCAGACACTGTACCATAACCTGTCCAAGAACATTTCGTGTGTATATATTACATCCAGTTCAAACCCCGGCCTGGTGAAGGACCAGTTTACGGAGTTCGGGTGGAGCATCCGGAAATTTGAAGATAAATTGACTATAATAGATGCATATTCGTCCCTTGTAGGGGACCTTTCCAATGAAAAATATGTTGTTTCCGACCCAGAGAATATTGAAAATATGAATGAAATTATCATTCAGGTCATAAAGGATATACCTAAGAAATCCGTTATCATGGTTGGTTCACTTTCTACCATCATGGATCTCTGTGGTGAAGAAAATACATTGAAAGCCATTAAGTTATGGAACAAAATGGCATTGTTGTATGACCATGTTATTATCTATAACTTCACTGCCTGGCCATATTCGGAATCTACCATCCAGGTTATTAAGGATGAAATTTTCAATTCTGTCATCACCGTGGGCGGCATAGCCGAACGTGTCATTTTCGGCCAGTATTTCGGTGTGTTAAAAGCTGATTGGGCAGACCATCAGGCACAGTCCATGCTGTTCAGGGTGCTAAGACCTGGTGGTATCAAGATATACATCCCCAAGATACTGGTAACAGGACCCTTTGATGCCGGCAAGTCTACGTTTGTTCATTCCCTGTCTACCAGGGCGGTCTCAGTGGACCGGTTGGGAACTACTATTGCCCTTGACCATGGACATATTGATCATAAAGGCTTCAGTGCAGATATCTTCGGAACACCTGGCCAGGAGAGGTTCGACCCTATTATAAAGATGATAAGCGGTGAAGCCATGGGGATATTCCTGGTAGTGGACTCTACCACACCTAAAGACTTTGTCAGGGCAAAACAGATGCTGGAAATCACTAAAGGATACGGACTTCCCTATGTTATTATTGCCAATAAGCAGGATATTCCCGGCGCTATGCCAGTGGATGATATACGTAGTCACTTTAATATACCAGAAGATGTACCTATAATCCCAGTGATAGCTACAGAGAAGAAAGGAGTTTTTGAAGCTTTTGAACTTCTGGTTGAAAAAATAACAGGAGGCGCATAACAAATGGATTCAACTTTGGAGGCATTGGAAAAAGTGCTTACTGACTTGAAAAAAGTAGGCGGAGTCGAAGCCAGCGCCGCTGCCAGCAGGGATGGTCTTCTCATGAAAGCAATAATGCCCACGGGACAACATGCAGAAACTTTTGCGGCAATGTCGGCTACCATGCTGGGTGCAGCAGAGACTGCTACTACTGAGTTAGGTAAAGGTATTCCGGAAAGGGTAATAGTAGAATCAGAACATGGAAAACTTATTGCCACGGGTGCGGGCCCGAAGGCACTATTGATTGTACTTACAACCCCGGAAGCAGGCCTTGGCCTGATACTGTTGGAACTGGAAAAGGCGTCCAGGATTGTCAAGGAGTTCCTTTAAGTTTGGACTTATTTTTTTGTTATTTGGATGAAAATTGATGGATATATATAATCTAAAACGTGATGCTGCCCATTTAACACCTTTATTGAACATAGGTAAAAATGGTGTTACTGATTCACTGATCGAGGAACTGCTCAGGCAGTTGAAACAAAATAAACTGGTAAAGGTAAAGATTTTAAAATCTGCACTGGAAGATATGGACCGCAAGGCCATTGCCGGGGAACTTGCAAAGCGTACCGGGTCCCAGCTTATCGATATTAGAGGAAGTAGTGCAGTATTATATCGCAAATAACGGGCAAAACCGATATTTATCTTAATCAATATATCCTGCAGCTCTGTTGCCGTTGGGTGTGCCGCCGCAACGTTTGACTTAGTTTCATTTATTCAATGACCACTACCCGGTAGTTCTTTTCATTCAACCATTTGTGGAAAACGTGAGCCATACAGCCCTTACAATCCTGCTCTCTTACAGCATCCGCAGCCGCCTGGTCTACTGCCTCATCGATCTTCTTCTGGCTGGGACATTCCCAGTCCTTGCAGAACTCCCGCCTCTGGTATTCCCTGACTATCTCCATTTATCTCACTCTCCCGATCTCACTACAGTTCCTATTTCCAGGGTTCGATTATCACTTTCACAGACTCACCGGCTCCAGCCACCAGTTTGAACCCCTCACCTGTTTCTGCCAGCCCGAGCCTATGGGTTATCATATCCGTTACCTCCACCCTGCCTGTATGTATCAGCTCGATGGTGCCCGTAATATCCAGTGGACTGGCGCCGTATGAGCTGACAATACTGACCTCGTTCTTCCACAGGTCAAATACAGGCAGCGGCACTGTGACTCCGGGTTCAGGCGAAGCAAAGAACAGGATGGTACCCCCCCGGTCCACAGAAGCCAGCGCCTGGGTTATGGCAGGCACGGCACCGGTACAGATAATTACCACATCAGCCAGCCTGCCGTCATTTAGTTCCAGCAGGCGTTCGGGAACATTATCGTGTGCATCAATGACCTGCGCCCCGCACTTTGAGGCCATATCCAGCCTGTACTGATTGATATCAGTGGAAAAAATGCTGCCTGCACCCAGTGCCGCAGCCAGTTTGATATGCAATAGGCCAGTTATCCCACTGCCTATGACCAGTACACTCTGGCCCGGCTTAATCCCTGCCTGGCGCTGCCCCCGGTACACGCAGGCCAGGGGTTCGATGAACACACCCCGGTCAAAAGACATCTCACCGGGCAGCAGGAATACACCCCTGTCTACATTGATGGCAGGCACCCTGAGATATTCGGAAAAGCCGCCCGGGTCGAAATTAGTGCTGCGCAGGGTATCGCAGACCGTATGGTGACCGGCCAGACAATAGCGGCAGGTATTACACGGCACATGGTGGGATACGAAGATACGGTCCCCCACCTTATATCGACTGACGTCCTTTCCCACTTCGGCAACCGTACCTGCTATCTCGTGCCCCAGCACCAGCGGTGCACGTAGAATGCGGTACCACTCCATGACATCACTGCCGCAGATGCCGCTGGCTTCCACCCTGACCAGCATTTCATCCGGGCCAATGGCTGGCACAGGCATCTCTTCGAGACGCACGTCATTGTTATTGTAATATACGGCAACGCGCACTTATCAGGCCCCTATTTTCCCTTTTCGCTTTTGTACAGGTCCATTGCCTTACGCGGTGTGAAGTTCTCATGCACAATCGCCCGCACAGCCTTTATCATGGCAACTGGATATTCATTCTGCCAGATGTTGCGGCCCATATCCACGCCTACTGCCCCTTCTGATATGGCACTGTGCACCAGTTCGAACACGTCCATTTCTGTGTTCATCTGCTTACCGCCGGCAACCACGATAGGTACAGGACAGCCCTCTACGACTTTCTGGAAATCATCAGTATAATAAGTCTTGACGATCTTTGCGCCCAGTTCGGCAGCTATCCGGCAGCACAGCGCCAGGTACCTGGCATCCCGCACCATATCCTTGCCTACTGCTGTTACTGCCACCACAGGCATGCCATAGCGTTCACATTCGTTTACCAGGTTTCCAAGGTTCATCAGGGTCTGGTGCTCGTACTGGCTGCCTACATAGATAGACATGGCAACGGCTGCCACATTCAGACGCAGTGCATCCTCCACCGATGTAGTAATGCCTTCCCTAGACAGGTCTTCGCACACGATACTGTTGCCGCCCGATACCCGCAGCACGATAGGTGTGGATGTGCCCGGGTCCACACTGGCACGCAGGATACCGCGGGCGGGCATGAGCGCATCTGCATATTCAAGGAGCGGTTCGATCGTGGTCTTTGCATTTTCAAGGTGGCTTGTGGGACCCAGGAAATAGCCGTGGTCCACTGCCAGCATGACTGTTCGTCCGGTCTTTGGTTTAATTATTTGTGATATACGGTTTTGCATACCCCAGTCCATAATATTCCTCCATTAATG